>NZ_JBHYUG010000065.1:0-46189 GCF_042749375.1 Streptomyces sp. NPDC059477
TCGGTGGACTCGGCCATCGTGGTCTCTCTCCCGTCGCAGGCCGTGGGGTCCTCCCCCCTCCGTGGCCACTGCCACGTTTCCGCAGGAGCAAGGAGGCGGCCAGCGCCGTGAGCCGTCCGGGGGACGGAGCCGAAGCCGTCAAGTGTGCGGCAGCCAGTGGTCCGTCGGGCGGTGACGTCGGACGCGGTGGCTGGGGCCGCGCATGAGAAGCCCACCGGGCGTCGCCCGGCGCCCGGGAACGACGGCCTTCCTCATGCCGACCCGGCCGTGGATGTCGAGAGCGGCGTGGTGGAGCGGGGGCGGGCCGGGCCATCTCCTCGTCCAGGACGTCGTACACGCACTGGTCGGCCGACAGAGCCCGCGGCGACTCTGGCGGCGTCCGGGTGACGAGCGGTCCGGAGCACGGCGGCGGTGCGGACCGGGCCGTGCCCGCCGAGCCGGCCTCCCGCCCCGCCCGTACGCCTGAGTGACCGGTACATGTTGGAGGCTGGCCCGGGGAGGTGGTGGCAGTGGGGGCGGGTGGGGGGCGTACCGCCCGGAGGTTCTCTGTTCGGTCCGGTAGACCACGATCTCCGGGACAGGCGCTCTCCGGAGCGGACAGGGCCCGCTCGTACCCTTCGGGGATGGACGAGGGCGAGGCCGCCGATGAGGATGGCCCTGCCTTCACCCAAACGGTCCGCGGCGGCTAGCGCGTCGCGTGGGTCGCGGGAGACAGGTGTGTGCCGAGTGCGGCCCCGGCCCGGCGGACGGTGGCGCCCGCGGCGTGCCGGCCGACCGGCGTCAGGACCGGACGGATGCCCTTGCCCTCGGCGCCCGGGAACTCCTCCACCGGGGCCGCCGGGTTCGGCAGGCGGCCATCCGCTGTCGTCGATCCCGCCTCGCGGGCGAGGAAGGTGTCCGGGACGTGCTCGACGTCTGCCTTGAGGTGCGCCGGATCCGACATCTCCTTCGATGCCAGGGCGGGCGCTGCGGGTTCATTCCGGCCGGCCTTCTCGTCGGGAGCGGGGGTGGGTGGGGCTTCGGGGGCCCCACCGCGGCAGTTGACGACGAAGACCGGCACGTCCCACAGCGCCTCCAGCAGGTCGGACGGGGCCCGTCCGGCGGGACTACCGCTGCGCGGTGGTGGGGGTGAGGACGCGTTCGGCGGTGATGGTCAGGTAGTTGAGGGTGTTGGACCGGTGTCCGTCGAGGAACGGGGTCTCGACGCCGGTGCGCAGGTCGCAGTGGTTGCGCAGTTCCCAGTAGGGGATGGCGTCCTGGGTGAAGTCGGTGACCTCGATGGGGGCGAGGCCGCTGGCGGCGAGGGCCTCGAAGTAGGTGCTGCGGGGGTGGATGTGGCACACGTAGTGCTCGTCGATGGCCTTGACCTCGGGTGTGTCGAGGGCGACGGCGTCGTTGGCGCACCAGGTGGCCAGGACGTACCGGCCGCCGGGCTCCAGGAGGCGGGCGAACTCCCTGAACGCCTCGAAGAGGTCGACGTACATGGTCGTCTCGTTGGTGACGACGTACTGGAACGAGGCGTCCGGGAAGGGGGTGGCGACCATGTTGGCGTAGGTGAACCGCACGGACGCCGCGGCGCCGCGGCGCTCGGCGAGCCGGCGGGCGAAGTCGATGTGGTGGGTGCAGAAGTTGACGCCGTCGACCGCGCAGCCGAACGTGTCGTGGATGGCGAAGGAGGTGCCGCCCCGTCCGGAGCCGGCGTCCAGCACCCGGGCGCGGGCGGGGACCGGGCCCAGGCGGTCGAGGATGAGGTTGACCTGGTCGTTCTCCATGCGGTGCATCTCCGCCAGGATGAGCCGGTCGCGTTGTTCGGCGGGCGCGTCGAGGATGGAGCGGTCGAAGTCGCCGGTGGCGAAGTGGTGGTGGTAGAGGCCGTCCTCCTCGCCGAGGAGCAGGTTGATCGGGTCGTTCTGCTTCTCCGCCCAGTGCTGGTGCAGGCGGTGCTCGTAGTCGTCGCGTATGACGTTCTGCGCGGCGTCGGTCTGGAGGTCCATGGGTGTGTCTCCGGTGGGTGTGGGTCGGGATCTCGCGGTGATGTCAGAGGGTGCGGCTGAGGATCGGGCGGGGGTTCGGGGTTCGTCCTTGGTCCTTCGTCGGATCCGGTACGTCCGGGCGGTCCGGTTCAAGTGCCGGGCGAGGTGATCGCCTCTTGCCGGAGCCGGAGCCGGCGATCGGATGGCGGTCTGCCGCGCACAGGGTGTGCCGGCCGTGGGTTTCGCCGGGTTCAGGTGCTTCTGATGGCCACGGACGCGGCCAGGCGCCGGAGTTCGGCGACGGCGCCGGACGCCAGACAGGATGTCGTCAGGGCGCCCAGCGCCTGCTCGTACCGTTCGTTCACCGCGCGTTCCACGGCGGCGACCGCGCCGGTGGCGGTGAGGATCTCGCGGATCCTCCGGGCGCCGTCCTCGTCGAGTGCGCTGTCGCCGAGCAGGGACCTGAGGACGCGGGCGTCGGCCGGGGAGGCGCGCTGGAGGGCGGTGGCGACGAGGACCGTGTGCTTGGCCGTACGGAGGTCGTCCATGGCGGACTTGCCGGTGCGCGCGGGGTCGCCGAAGACGCCGAGCATGTCGTCGCGGAGCTGGAACGCCTCGCCCAGCGGCAGCGCGTACGCGGACAGGGCTCGTAGCTGCTCCGGGTCTGCGCCGGCCAGTGCGGCGCCGATGCGCAGGGGGTGTTCGATGGTGTAGCGGGCGGTTTTGTGGCGGATGATGCGCCAGGCGATGTCGGCGTCCGCGGTGGGGCGTCCGGTGGCGATCAGGTCGAGGTACTGGCCCATCAGGGTCTCGGTCCGCAGGGCGTTCAGCAGCGGCCAGGCCACGGACCGTTGCTCCGGGGTCAGGTCCCGCGTGGCGTGGAGGTGGATGAGGTCGTACGACCAGCACAGGACGAGGTCACCGAGAATGATCGCCGCGTTGGTCCCCACGGCCGTGGCGTCGGGGTGGTCCGCGAGACGGGCGGCGAGGGCGCGGTGTGCGGTGGGGCGGCCTCGGCGGGTGTCGGAACTGTCCATGATGTCGTCGTGGATCAGGGCGAAGGCGTGGAACAGTTCGAGTGAGGCGGCGACGCGGAGCACGGCCGTAGGCGGTGAGGTGTCGTGGACGGCCTGCCAGCCGACGACGCACAGCGTGGGCCTGATCCGCTTGCCCCCTGAGTCGAGCATGTCCCGCAGCAGGCCGGTGAACTCGGTCAGTTCCGGCAGGGTGGTGGCCGACCGTTCGCATTCGTCGAGGAACTCGTGGATGAGGGTGCAGGTCGTGGCGCTGATGGTGGCGGGATCCATCGGGGAAGGTGCCGCGGGGGCGGTGGTCATGGCGCGTCCTCACTGTCGTTCTGCTGGTCGGGGGAGCGCGGGGCCGGTTCACGAGGGGCGGCCGGAGCCGTCGTCGCCTCCGTGGTCTCGGTCAGGCGCAGGGCCTCGTCCAGCAGCGTCTCGACGATCTGATGTTCGGGGACGGTGCGTACGGTCCTGCCCCGGACGAAGATCTGGCCCTTGCCGTTGCCGGAGGAGACCCCGATGTCGGCTTCGCGGGCCTCTCCGGGGCCGTTGACGACGCAGCCCATGACGGCGACCCGGATGGGGTGGGGGAAGCCGTCGAAGGCGGCCTCGACCTGCGCGGCCAGACGGTGGATGTCGACCTGGAGGCGTCCGCAGCCGGGGCAGGACACGATCTCCAGCTTGCGGGGGCGCAGGCCGAGGGAGGACAGGATGTGGCAGCCCGCCTTGACCTGTTCGACGGGCGGTGCGGACAGGGAGACGCGGATGGTGTCACCGATGCCCTCGGCGAGCAGGACGCCCAGGGCGACGGCGGACTTGATGGAGCCCTGGAAGGCGGGTCCGGCCTCGGTGACGCCGAGATGGAGGGGGTACTCGCAGCGGGCGGAGAGCAGGCGGTAGGCGGCGATGACGGTGAGCGGGTCGTGGTGCTTGACCGCGATCTTGATGTCGCGGAAGCCGTGCTCCTCGAAGAGGGAGCATTCCCACAGCGCGGACTCGACCAGGGCCTCGGGTGTGGCCTTGCCGTGCTTGGCCAGCAGGCGGGGGTCCAGGGATCCGGCGTTGACGCCGATCCGGATCGGCACACCGGCGGCGGAGGCCGCGGCGGCGATCTCGCCGACCCGGTCGTCGAACTTCTTGATGTTGCCGGGGTTGACCCGTACCGCGGCGCAGCCGGCGTCGATGGCGGCGAAGACGTAGCGGGGCTGGAAGTGGATGTCGGCGACGACGGGGAGTTTGGACTTGGCCACGATGGCGGGGAGGGCGTCGGCGTCGTCCTGGGAGGGGACGGCCACGCGGATGATGTCGCAGCCCGCGGCGGTGACCTCCGCGATCTGCTGGAGGGTGGCGTCGACGTCGGCGGTGAGGGTGGTGGTCATGGTCTGGACCGAGACCGGCGCGCCGCCGCCCACCGGGACATTCCCGACGTGGAGTTGGCGGGTTGGGCGGCGCACCGGAGTCCTGGGGAGTTGAGGAAGGCCGAGGTCGGTGGTCACCCGGTCCCCCTCGCCGACGTGCCGCTGGCGGCACCGGCGATCGCGGATGCCGGCGGCGGGCTGTCGAGGCGGGTCCTGATGCCGCGGGCGATGCCGGGACCGTCCAGGCCCGCCTGGCTGAGGAGGCTGGGGCGGGTGCCGTGCGGGATGAACGCGGGCGGCAGACCCAGCACGGTGACCGGGGTCGGTATGTGGGTGTCCTGGAGGATCTGGGTGAGGGCGGCGCCGATGCCGCCGGTACGGACGCCGTCCTCGACGGTGGCCACCAGCCGGTGTCGGGCCGCCAGTGTGGCCAGCGCGGGGTTGACCGGATGGATCCAGCCGGGATCGGCGAGGGTGACCCCGATGCCCTCCCTCTCCAGGAGGGCAGCCGCCTCCAGACACGCCTGGGCCAGTGGCCCGACCGCGACGATCAGGACGTCCAGCGGGCGGTGCGGGCTGCGGCGCAGGATGTCCACCCCGTCCATACGGGCCACGGCCTCGATGTCGGCGGGCGGTGTTCCCTTGGGCAGGCGCAGGGCGGTGGGTCCCTCGCTGTGGACGGCCTCGCGCAGCAGCACGCCGAGCCGCTCGGCGTCGCGGGGGGCGGCGATACGCAGGCCCGGCACCATGCTGAGCAGGGACAGGTCCCACATGCCGTGGTGGGAGGGGCCGTCGGGACCGGTGATCCCGGCCCGGTCGAGCACGAAGGTCACCGGCAGCCGGTGCAGGGCCACGTCCATCAGGACCTGGTCGAAGGCGCGGTTCAGGAAGGTGGCGTAGATGGCCACGACCGGGTGGTAGCCGCCGGTCGCCAGCCCGGCCGCGCAGGTGACGGCGTGCTGCTCGGCGATCCCGACATCGAGAACCCTTCCCGGGAACCTGGTCGCCGTGGGGTGCAGCCCGGTCGGACGCAGCATCGACGCCGTGAGCGCGACGACGTCCTCACGCTCCCCGGCCAGGCGCAGCAGCTCCCGGCCGAAGACATCCGTCCAGGAGAGCGGGGTGGGACCGGTGCCCGGGGCGGGCCGCCCCGTCGCGGGGTCGATCGCGCCGACCGCGTGCAGGCAGTCCGCCTCGTCCCGCTCGGCCGGTGCATAGCCCTTGCCCTTGACGGTCATCGCATGGACCACAACCGGTCGGCCCAGTGCCCGGGCCGCGCGCAGCACCGATTCGAGCCCGGCGGTGTCGTGGCCGTCGACCGGCCCCAGGTAGGCGAACCCGAGATCGGTGAAGACGTTCCGCCACGCCTCGGCGCCGGTACCGCGCCTCAGGGCAGCCAGATGCGCCGCCACCGCGCCGGTGGTGGGGGCGTAGGAGCGGCCGTTGTCGTTGAGGACCACGATCAGCGGGTGCCACGGACCGGCGCCGATGTTGTTCAGCGCCTCCCACGCCATGCCGCCGGTCAGCGCCCCGTCCCCGATCACCGCGACCACCGCCCGGTCCCGCTCGCCGGACATCCGGCGGGCCCGGGCCAGTCCGTCCGCGTACGACAGGACCGTGGAGGCGTGTGAGTTCTCGATGACATCGTGCGCGGACTCGGCGCGTGAGGGATACCCGGACAGACCTCCCGCCCGGCGGAGCTCCGAGAAGCCGCCGGACCGCCCGGTGAGGATCTTGTGGACGTACGCCTGGTGGCCGATGTCGAACAGCACGGTGTCGTGCGGTGACTCGAAGACCCGGTGCAGGGCGATCGTCAGCTCCACCACGCCCAGGTTGGGGCCGAGATGGCCGCCGCTCGCCGCGACCCTGCCGATCAGGAACGCCCGGATCTCCGCCGCCAGGTCCGGCAGCCGCGCCGACGGCAGGGCACGCAGCGCCTTCGGGGTATTCGCCTCGGCCAGCAGTGGGAACTCCTCCGCACCGGAGGGGACCTCGGCATCGGAGGAAGGGACAGGGGCGGTGGTCATCGGGGCCTCACAGAAGAAGGGGGAGCGAAGCGGACTGTCTCGACGGTCGTGGTCCGTTCGTCGACGGTCACCGGCCCCAGCCCGCGCAGAGCGGCGATGACGTCGTCGACCAGGGCCGGCGGGGCGGACGCGCCCGCGGTCAGGCCGATCCGGGCCGCCGCCTCCAGCCACCCCGGGCGGATCGCGGAGACATCCTCGATCAGCTGGGCCATGGTTCCCTCGCGGCGGCACAGTTCCACCAGCCGTACCGAGTTGGAGGAGTTCGGCGACCCGATCACCAGCACCAGATCGGATTCGGCGGCGACCGCCCGCAGCGCGAGCTGACGGTTGGTGGTGGCGTAGCAGATGTCCTGGGAGAGCGGGGCGCGCAGGTTCTCGAACCGCTCGCCGAGCGCGTCGATCACCTCCGCGGTCTCGTCCACGGCCAGCGTCGTCTGGGTGAGGTAGGCGACATCGGCGTCGGCGGGCAGGTCGAGGGCCGCCACGTCGTCCGTGTCCTGGACCAGGATGGTCGCCTGCGGCGCCTCACCGAAGGTGCCCTCGACCTCCTCGTGGCCCGCGTGCCCGATCAGGACGATGGCGGAACCCCGCTCGGCGAACCGACGAGCCTCGGCGTGCACCTTGGTCACCAGCGGACACGTCGCGTCGACCACGCCCAGTCCACGCCGTTCCGCCTCCGTGCGCACCGCGGGCGACACACCGTGGGCGGAGAACACCACCAGTCCTCCGTCGGGCACCTCGTCCAGCTCCTCCACGAACACCGCGCCACGCCGTTCCAGATCGCGGACGACATGGGTGTTGTGGACGATCTGCTTGCGCACGAACACCGGGACACCGGCGGGCGCGTACTGGTCCAGCAGGCTCTCCACCGTCTCGATCGCCCGCTCCACCCCGGCGCAGAACGAACGCGGCGCCGCCAGCAGCACCGTGCGGGGGCGGGCGAGGCGGGCCCAGGTCTCCACGGCGTTCCAGGCCAGGCCCCAGGCACGGCGGTCGGGTGCGATGGGGGTGCCTTCGGCTCGGTGGCCGGCGGGCACCAGCGCGCCGCAGGCCAGCACCGGCCCCCGCGCCGCCGCTCCCGTCGCCGCTTCGGCCATCACCAACCGGACGGTGCTGGTGGCGCCTTCCGGGAGCAGCGTCACCGGCGCGGTGCGCACCCGGGCACCCGCCCGCTCCAGTTCGGCCGCCGCCAGTGGGGCAGCAGGACAGGGAGCACGGGGGCCCGCCTGGGGTGTGACCTCCGTGGCCACCAACACCTCCCCCGGCGCCAGGGCGGGCGCGGGCAGTACCGCTGGACAAGTGCGGATCTCCGGGCCGATCAAGGGGGCCGCCTCCTTCGAGCATGCCGAGGGAACGTGGTTTCGATGGAAAGCCGTGAACAACGGGGCCGGGCGGGCAGGTCGGTGAGGTTTCGCCTCCGGCGAAGGACGGTGGCGTCCTCGCACTGGACCGGCAGGCGCGTCACGGCCTGAACCGGTTCCGCCCGAGCACTCCCTCATCAAGCACCCGGCGCGCCCTGGGCGGCAAGGGCCGGACATGATCCATGCGTGCACGCGTTGAACGGACGATCCGGTCGACGTCCCCGGGGAGGCCGTCCCCCCCTTGGGCTCGCCGCAGCCCGCAACACGTGGTCCGGGCAGGCCGGGAGGGCATCACGAATGTCGGGCCGACGGCCGGACGGCCTTTCACCCGGGGTCGGCCGGACGGCCTTTCACCCGGGGCCGGCCGGACCAGGCGGCGGCCCCCTCCGGCGTACGACGCCTCGCCCCGATCACCGGGATGGCGTCGGCCCGGCGACCGGGGATACGGACCCGCGGCTCCTGGACATGTGCGCGGGATCAGCCACGCCGGGCCGGCGACGGGCGGCAACGGGCCGGCCGACTCCGCCTACCGCCGGATTCGTTCGGGGGGCGAAGGCATCCGGGCGTTCAACGCGTTCACGGACCCGCGGACACAGGTGTCTTGCCGGTGCCCGGCGGTGGGTGTCTGATGTGGGTGACTCCTCGTCCGACCATCGGCAGCCGTTGAGTTTCGCCGGCTCCGATGCTGGAGGAACCCACCGCTGAGTGCTCCTCTCCCCGGCAAGCGCCGCATCACGCGCCGATCCGGTGGTCAGGAGGCGCAGCGGATCACGCCCCCGGCCGGGTCCTCACCCGCTCCCCGCGAACGGAGACCTGCCCTCTTCGCCGAGGACAGCGGCCGGGTGCCAAAGGGCGTCCTCGGCACACTCCCCGTCCGCGAGATCGCCCCCGCGGCCTTGCCGTGGCCACCGAACACCGCCTGACGACGGTGGACGCGGTCCGGTGGCCGGGCCTGCCGTCCGGAGTTCGTCCTGGGCTCCCGTGTCTTTTGCACCTGCTCCAGCCGCCCCGAGCGGACCAAGTCAGCCCCGAGATCCGTACATCAGCAGCCCACCTCGTCGACGGACGACCTCCCAGAAGAGGATGCAATGTCCCTCATCAGCACGCCCTCCCACCAGGAACGCGGCCACCGGGCAGACCAGGAGTCCACCCCGCGCCATGTGGCGGTGATCCCCGACGGCAACCGGCGCTGGGCCCGCGCCCACGGACACAGCCCCCTGGACGTCCACCGGCGCGGCGGTGAGAAGGTCCTGGAATTTCTCACCTGGTGCCAGGACATCACCGGCCTCACCACCGTCACCCTGTGGCCGCTGTCCACCGAGAACATCCACCGCCCCGCCGCCCACGTCGACGCACTCGTCCAGGTCATCGCCGACACCACCCAGACCATCGCGGACACCGGCCGGTGGCGTATCCGCTACCTCGGCACCCCGCACTGCCTGCCACCGCGGATCACCCGAGCACTGGACACCGCCGCGGAGCAGACCCGGCGACTCGACCGGCCGGTCGTCAACATCGCCATCGCCTACGGAGGCCGTGACGAAATCCTCCGCAGCTTCCAAGCCCTGATCACCAGCCACCAACAGGCAGGAACCCTCGACCACCTGATCCAGCACCTCAGCCCCGACGACATCAGCAAGCACCTGGACACCGCCGGCCAGCCCGACCCCGACCTGGTCATCCGGGCCGCGGGCGAACAACGCCTCTCCGGCTTCATGCCCTGGCAGACCACCTACGCCGAACACTACTTCTGCCCCACACCCTGGCCCGCCTTCACCAAGGCGGACCTCGACACCGCACTGACCTGGTACAGCAACCGCGCCCGCACCTACGGCCTCTGACCCGACAGGCCCCCAGGCCCCCAGGCCCCCCGACACCTCGCACAGCGACAGCCCGAACGAGACCAGTGACCGACCCGGCGAAAGGCAGCAGCAGATGACCGCCACCCCCGTAGCACTGCACCTCCCGTATCTCCACTATCCCTTCCCGCCACGGGTCCACCCCGAGACCGACCAGGTCGAGAACGAGATGCTCGACTGGCTGATCGGTCACGGCCTGCTGGCGGAACCCGAGCGCGAGGCGGCCTTCCGACACACCCGCTTCGCCGAACTCGTCGGCCGCGAGTACCCGGATGCCGATTCCGACGGACTGCGTGCGGTGACGAATCTGTACGCCTGGATCTTCGTCGTCGACGACTCCATCTGCGACACCGGGACTCTCGGCCAGGACACGGCCAGACTGGCCGCCTTCTATGCCTGGATGCGCGAGATCATGGAAGTGGGCAGCCTGACCGCCGCCGAGAGTCTCGCCCTCACCGTCACCGTCGATCTGGACGAAGCCGACAAGGCCATGTGTCACGGCCTGGCCGAGGCCATGCACGACGTGTGCCAGTCCATCGCCCACCGCTCCAGCCACACCCAGTACATGCGCTTCGTGACGGAGATGGACTACTACTTCCTCGGTACGCTGTGGGAGTCCGGCCATCATGTCCACTCCACGACACCGTCCCCGGCGGAATACGCCATCGGGCGGCGCATGACGTGCGCGACCCCGGCAGCCCTCGCCCTTGAGGACATCGCCGCGGGCTACGAAGTTCCCCCCGAGGAGTATCAGCATCCCGCGGTCCGCAAGCTGCGCAGCCACGTGTCCAACCTCAACAGCTGGGCCGACGACGTGTTCTCCTACGGCAAGGAACGCGACACGGAGGGGCCCAGGCCGCTCAATCTCCCCACCTCCCTGGCACAACACGACGGACTGGACGTACAAGCCGCGATCACGGAGACCGCTCGTCTGCACCGCCGGGACATGGAGGCGTATCTCGCGACGCGAGCCCAGCTGGCCACCTGGGCCAGTCCCGAACTGAACCGCTTCCTGTCGGCCTCGGACGACATGCTGCGCGGCTTCTACGACTGGGGCCTCAACGCCCCGCGCTACAGGCTCGATCACTACTTCGGCACCAGCCCCCAGACACCGTGACGGCCGCTGTCGCCCGGAGCGCGGTCGCCCCCGGAGCCTGAGCCGGAACCAGCCGGGTTCGTACACCGCCGGATCGCTCGGCGGACGGGGCGACCAACGGTGTTCAACACGTTCACGCATTCATCGCCACAGGTCTCTTGCCAACCACCCCGCAACGGGTATGTGATGCCAGACCCCCCCATCCGCACACACATCGCCGCCTGTGCAGGCTCCCGTCGGCTCCGGTGCCGGAGGAACCACCACTCCGCGCCCTCTCAGAGGCACGCACGACAGGCCGTCAGCAACACCACGACCCGTCACGAGAACGGCACCGGACCTCGCCCCGCCTGCACCGGCGGCCCGCCCGTGCCCCGTTCCACCGCGTGGTCACCGGAGAGGTCATGGCACGCAACGCCCCGAACCAGCAGCTCAAGGAGCTGCTCCTTGAGGCGGACTGGACGGCCGGCGAGCTGGCCCACGCCGTCAACCTGGAGGGACGGGCGCAGAGCCTGGACCTGCGCTACGACCGCACCTCGGTCGCCCATTGGCTGCGCGGCTCCCGTCCACGCCCACCCGTTCCCCAGCTGACCGCCGCCGTCCTCGCCCGCCGTCTGCGGCGCCCGGTACTGCCCGACGACACCGGACTGGCCAGAGAGACCGTGGAGCCCGGCCGCGCGCAGGGGGCGGAGACAGACACGGGACAGGAGAGCGATCCCCTCACCCGCCTCATCTCACTGACCCGCGCCGATGTCCTGCCCACGACACGATCCGCCCTGACCCGCGAGATCTACACACCGCCCTCCGTCGCGCCACTGCCCTGGCCGACCACCCCCACACCCTCTCCCTCCCCAGCACCGGGCACCGCCGGACCGAGGGGGGCAGACGCGCGCAACCTGGTGGAAATGGCGGCCCTCTTCGCCCGGCAGATGGACCATCACGGCGGCGGCCACGCCCGCTCCGCTCTGGCCGCCTACCTCACCGACGACGCCGCCGCCCTCCTGGCCCGGCCCACCGAGCAGGCCGCACGCCGCGGCCTGCTCACCCATGTCGCCGAACTCAGCCACGTGCTCGCGAAGATGACCAGCGACACCGGCCGCCACTCCTTGGCCAAGAGCTATCTGCTCACCGCCCTCGACCTCGCCCACCAGGCCCGTGACCGCCGCACCTACGCCATCACCCTGCGCGCCCTCAGCCTCCAGACCCTGGAGCGCGGACACCCACACGTCGCCGCGGACCTCGCCGACGCCGCGCTCCACACCGCACCACGGGACGTCTCAGGCGCCACACGCGCCTTCCTGCTCTCCCAGCGGGCCCTCACCCGCGCCCGTGACCACCGCAAGCACGAGGCCCTGACAGACCTGATAGACGCCGAGCGCCACCACGTCCCGGGCCCCGCGAACCAAGGTCCCTTCGCCACCTATCCCACCGCCGGATTCCACTACCAGCGTGGCGAGATCCTCCTGGCACTCAACGAACTTCCCCAGGCTCTGCGGGCCTTCGACGGCTCCCTGCGCCACCGCCGGCCCCACGACCACCGGCAGACCAGCCTCACCCAGGCACGACGAGCCGAAACACTGCTCCGCATGGGCCACCTCGACGCCGCCTGCAACGCCTGGACCATCTTTCTCCAGCGCTACCCCCTGCTGCGTTCCACCCTCGCGGACTCCGCACTGGCGCGACTCCGGGCCGGCCTGCGCCCCTACGTGCGCCACCCCCACAGCGCTCACGTGCTCGACACCGCCCAGGCCCTCGGCAACGAAGACGGACCACGTGTCCCGGCAGCCGAGCCGCCGACCTGACGCACCCCCAGAAACGCCGCGACCTGCCGCTGCATGCCCATCAACGGGCTCCCCGCGCGGCCCGCGACACTTCCCGGCGGTGCACCGGCGGTCAGCGACCGATCAGGGCGGGTGTCTTTGATCCAGGGACACCCATCAACGAACCCGTCCCCGTGCCGAGGCATCGGCGCGCGGATGCGTGCCGTCCGTGCCGCCCGTGCTGCGCCCGTGCGCCCTTGTGAACGGCGCGGCATCCGGGACACCTTGGCGGGGGGCTGAGAACGGGAAAAGCATCGTCTCAGTGACCAGACGCACGGCTCGCGCCCCAGGAGGACGCGGCGTGGAACGCGACCCCGTGCCCATGCCGTATCCCCGGTGGCGTCCGAACACGGTCACGACCGGACCGTGCACCGCCCGACAACGCACGTCGGCGCGCGGACGCACCTCCTGGTCCACCCCGTGCCCGCCTACATCCTGGTGCCACTTTCCCGGCGCCTGGGCAGACCACGGCCGCCGCCGCCGATCCGACCCGGTCCCCGCCCCCCCCGCATACCGGACTGGCCCTGGGAGGCACACCCCATGCACCATCTGGCCAAGCTCATCACCAGCCAACCGGACCCCAGCCGAGGCAAACCGACGGGAGACGCGGTCTACAGCCCCTCCGCGCTGACCGTCCCCGACTGGGAGGACCTCTTCTCGCGGGCCACGGCCCGCCGCTCCGGCGTCCCGGCCGGAAGTCGCGTGGGCCACGCGGAAGTGCGGGCACTCAAGAGCGTGACCGCGTTCTTCGCCGCCACGATGGGCACCTTCGGCGGCGGTCACGCCCGCACCGCCCTCACCGCCTACCTGGCCGACGACGCCATCCCCTGGCTCCTCGCCGGCGCCAGCGACCACGTACACCGCCGGCTCCTCACCCACACCGCCCAGCTCACCATCCTCCTGGGCAACATGTGCGCCGACGACGAGCACCACGCCCTGGCCCAGGACTACCACCGCACCGCCGCCCACCTCGCCGCCGAGGCCGAAGACCCCCACACCTACACCATCGCCATCCGAACCCTCGCCTCCCACGCACTGGACCTCGGACACCAGCAGGCCGCACTCACCCTCACCGAACAGGCCGCCGCCACCGCGACCCGCCACTCCTCGCCCCTCACCCAGTCCTTCACCCAGTCCCAACTGGCACTGGCACAAGCACGGGCCAAGGACCGACAGCGCTCCCTCCGCGCCCTGCACCACGCGGAAGCCCTGCACAGCCACGCCGACCAGGACCCCACCGACCCCTTCGACAGCTACCCGACCGCGGCCCTCCACTACCAGCGGGCCCGGACACTGACCGCGCTCAAGGACCACCAGGCGGCGGACCAGGCCTTCCACGCCTCCCTCCACGCCCGCGCACCCCAGGCACGCCGCGCCCGCGCCCTGACCACGGCACTCCTGGCCGAATCACAACTCCTCCAGGGCAACCTCGAAGAATCCCTCACCACCTGGAAACACTTCCTCACCGATTACCCCGGCCTACGATCAGCCCGCGCCACCGCCTCCCTCACCACCATGCGCCAGGCACTACGCCCCTACAGCGCGCATCCCGAGGTGGCCCTCCTGGAGGAGGAAGCCGCGTCCCTCTGACACCAGGCCCGCACCTGCTGACGCCCGCGGGCGGACAGCGTCCCGTCCGCAGCGCCGAACGAACCGGGGGGCAGGCGGAAATGCGCGGTCCGCGCTCCCTGGGTGCTTCCGATGAGTAGCCCTTGCTTGGGGCATGTGGCCAGGAAGGCCGGAGCGGGCCGCCTTCGCCGGACGCCGGGAGATCATGGACGCGCTCGCCTCGGGACAGGTCAGGCCCGGCGGCACGCACAACGCCTCGCCCCTGTGCGCGACGGCCGCCCTGGTGACCCTGCGCGAACTCGGCGACCCCACCGTCGTCCAGCGGATCGACGACACCGGCCGCCAGATGATGGAAGCGGCACGCAAGGCGGCGCACGACCACGGAATCCCCTGCTCCGTGCAGGGCGTCGGGGCCATGTTCCAGACCGTCTGGTTCGTCTCCGCCGCGGTCACCGACGACGACCTCGCGGCCACCCGCACGGCCGTCACGGAGGCGTTCAAAACCCTACGACCGGAGGCACCACCAGCGGAGCGAGGGGGGGAGGAGGTGGCGGGGCCGCCGCAGGGGAAGGGCCCACGCCACGTGATCCCCGCGCCCCTCTCGCGCTACCCGTCCGACCCGTTCGCCGGCTGCCCGACCACCGCCCTCCACTTCCGGCGGGCCCGGACACGTACGGCACCCAGGGACCATCAGACGGCCGACCGGGCCTTCCGGAGTTCTGGCACCCGTTGAACCTCCCCACGGGGGGCTACCCCCACCCAGCAGCCTCCCGACTGCCGGATGGGCGCCACGCACTCCGTCAACCACCCTTGTTCCATGGCTGCTTACCGCAAGTCCACGGCCCTGACCCTCTCGGTCGCCGCCGCCCTCACGACCCTCACCGGAGTCGCCACCGCGGCCCCCTCCCCGTCCGCCGCTCCCGGCGGGGCGTCCGTCCCTGCTCTCGACTGGCGGGACTGCGCCAAACCCGGCGGCCCGCCGAAGCAGCAGTGCGCCACGCTGGAGGTGCCGCTGGACTACGGCGACCCGGGCGGCGGGACGGTCTCCCTCGCGGTGTCGCGGGTGCGGAGCGCGGACCCGGGCGAGCGGCGGGGCACGCTCCTTGTCGTTCCCGGCGGGCCCGGTGTCTCCGGGGTGCAGCGGCTGGAGCAGAAGGCGGAGGCGGTGCGGGAGCAGGTGGGTGACGCGTACGACCTGGTGGGCTTCGACCCGCGCGGGACCGGCAACAGCACCAAGGCGTCCTGCGGGCTGCCGGCCGAGGACCTGTATCTGACGTCCCTGCGGTCCTGGCCCGACGCGGACGGCGGCATCGGGGGCAGTACGGAGCGGTCCCGGCGCATCGCCGACCTGTGCGCGCGTAACGGCGGTGCCGTGCTGCGCAGTATGAGCAGTGTGAACGAGGCGCGGGACATCGACCGGCTGCGCCAGGCGCTGGGCGAGCGCCGGCTGTCGATCTGGTCGACCTCGTACGGGACGTACGTCACGGCGATCTACGCGCAGAGGTTCCCGCAGCACACCGACCGTGTGGTGATGGACAGCGTTCAGGACCCCGATCCGCACCTGGTGGGCCGGGGCTGGCTGGCGAACACCTCCCGCGCCGTGGAGGACAGGTTCCCCGACTTCGCGAACTGGGCGGCGGACCCGGCACGGGAGAGCGACGGGCTGCGGCTCGGGCAACGCCCCGAGGACGTACGGACCCTGATCGTCGGCCTCATGGCGGCGCTGGACCGGAAGCCGAAGGACACCACCCACCCGACGCTGAAGCTGACCGGCAACGGCCTGCGCCAGTCGCTGCTCGACGCGCTCTACGACGACAAGCGGTTCACCGACCTCGCGAAGCTGGTCAGGGCCGCGCACGACCCGGACGGTGTACCGGTGCTCGGGCCCGCGCTGACGAGCGTGCTGGGGGACGCGGACGCGGCCGTGTCGATCGCTGTCGTGTGCAACGACGTACGCTGGCCGGAGCCGGGGCCGTCGGCCGGGTACGAGCGGGCCGTGGCCGTCGACCGGGCGCTCTACCCGCTGACCGGCGGTATGCCGAAGAACATCACGCCGTGCACCTTCTGGCAGAACGACCAGCGGGAGAAGCCCACCCGGATCACCTCGGACGGGCCCTCCAACATCCTCCTGATCCAGAACCGCCGGGACCCCGCGACACCGCACTTCGCCGCATCGCGGATGCGCGAGGCCCTGGGCGACCGGGCCAGGATGGTCACCGTCGAGCGCGGCGGGCACGGGGTGTATCTGGGAACGGGCAACGCCTGCGGGGACCGGGCGGTGACCACGTTCCTCACGACGGGCGAGCGGCCGGCGGGAGACGTCTCCTGCGCCTCCTAGCCGGCGCACTCCTGGCCGACGTACTCCTGGCCGGCCCACTCCTCGCTAGCGCACTCCCCGGACCGGCAGGACCGCGAGGGCCGCGAGGGCGAGAATCACGATCGAGGTGACGAACAGGGCGGGGTAGCCGCCCAGATGCGTCACCACCAGGGAGGCCATGAACGGGGCCAGGGACAGTGCGACACCGCTGGAGAGAAGGAAGACCCCCATGTCCTTGCCGGTGTCCTCGGCGCGCGGGAGGACCAGGGTCATCAGTACTCCGTCGGAGGAGTAGTAGCCGCCCAGCCCCGTGCCCAGCAGCACCACGAAGACGATCATCGCGGGCCAGGTGGGCCAGATCAGCGGCACCGCCATCCCCACGCACATCACCACCGTCGAGCCGATCACATAGGGCTTGCGTCGGCCGGAGCGGTCGGTGAGCCACCCCACCAGGGGGCCGGCCAGCAGCGGCGGGGCCGCAATCAGGAGTGCGAGGACCGCGACGGCCTCGGCGGCGTCGCCCCCGTAGCCGATGTGGTCCTCCAGCAGATAGAGCAGGAAGTAGAGCGGGCCGCCGTATCCGAGGTGGTACAGCGCACGGGCGGTGAAGACCCAGGCGAAGTCCCGGTGACTGCGCGGGCTGACCCAGTAGAGGGCCTTGAGGTCGCTCAGGGTGATGGGGTTGCGCGGCTGGTCCAGGCTGGAGGGCTCGGGCGCGACGACGACGAACAGCAGCGCGGCGGCGGCGAGGGCGCCGCCGAAGACCAGGTAGCCGGTGAGTACGGAGAGGGTGAACTGGCTGGCGGCGGCCATGCCGACGGTGTTGCCCACCAGCCAGGCGACTCCCTGGTACGCGGAGGCCTTGCCTCGCCGCGCGACGGGTATCCGGTCGGCGACGAGCGGGGTGAGGACGGCCTGGAGCACGCCCAGCAGGACATTGGTCACGCTCCAGACGACGAGCAGCACCGCCACCGATCCGGCCGCCCCGGTTGCGGCCATGCCGAGCAGGGCGGTCAGTGCCGTCACCGTGATCCAGGGGGTGCGCCTGCCGAACCGGGAGCGGGTCCGGTCGGAGAGCGCGCCGCCCAATGGTGTGACGACGGAGCTGGCCAGTGCGGAGACCGCGCTGATCAGCCCGAAGACCTGGACCTTGTCGGCCGGGGCCAGCTCGGCCACCTGGACGGCGATCAGGACTCCCGACGGGGCGCCGAAGCACGCCGACAAGGTGAACATGACCAGTGCGTAACTCGGCAGGACTCTGCGGCGCAGGGTCGGCGGGCGGAGCTCTTGGGCGGTCAGCGTCATGGTGGTGGTACGGCTCTCTGTGGGGCCGCGGTCGGGGGCCGCGGCGGTCACGGGGTGAAGAGGCGGTGGGTGTCCTTGACGATCCGGCCGTCCTTGACGACCAGCACCACGCGCGAGGGGTCGGGAGCAGGCCGGGGTCGGTGAGCGGATCGCCGTCGACGGCGACGAGATCGGCCGTCATGCCCGGCCGGACGGTGCCGAGGTGGTCGTCGAGGCCGAGGATCCGGGCGTTGACGGAGGTGGCGGAGACGATGGCCGCCATGGGTCCCATCAGTTCGGCCTTGAGCACCAGTTCCCGCCCGTGACACGGGGGTGCGGTGCCGAGCAGGTCGGATCCCGACCCGATCGGTATCCCGGCCGCCGCGGCCATGCGCAGGGAGTGGGCCATGGCGGCCTCGATGCCGTGGGCCCGGGCCGCGATGTCCGCGCCCACTCCCACGCCCACGGCGTCCTCGGCCAGCAGCCGTGCCACGGTCAGCGTCGGTACCAGGGCCGTGCCGTGCCGGGCCATCAGGGCGCAGGTCTCCTCGTCGAGATGGCTCCCGTGCTCCACGCAGCGCGCCCCGGCCAGGACCGCCGTCCGCACGCCCTCGGCGTTGTGGGCGTGCACGGTGACATAGGTGCCGCGGGCCGTTGCCTCCCGGACGGCCGCCCGGATCTCGGCGTCGGTGAACTGGGTGTCGGTGAGGGCGTCGGAGTGGGAGATGACGCCTCCGGTGACGCACATCTTGAGGAAGTCCGCGCCGCGCCGGAAGGCGGTCCGCGCCGCCCGGGTGACCCCGTCCGGGCCGTCGCAGACCAGGGCGAACTGGCCCAGGCCCGGTACGGCCCAGGGGGCGCGGCCGTCGAACTGCGGGCCGAGGTGGCCGTGGCCGCCGGTCTGGGCCAGGATCGGCCCGGCGACCAGCACCCGCGGTCCCGGGATCCGGCCCGACGCGATGGCGCGTACCAGCCCCGCGTCGGTGCCGCCGCAGTCGCGCAGGGTGGTGAAGCCCGAGTGCAGCGCCTGCCCGGCGGCGTGGAACATGCCGGCGGCGACCTCGGCGGCGGAGACGGAGCCCTGGCCGATGTCGGCCAGGGAGTGCCCCGCGCCGAAGAGATGCACATGGGCGTCGATCAGCCCCGGCAGCAGGGTCAGCCCGGTGAGGTCGAGGGTGCGTCCGGACGGCGCGCGGTCCTGGATCCGCGTCCCGTCGACGACGACGTTCGCTTTTTCGACGGGGTCGCGCCCGGTTCCGTCGATGAGGGTGGCCCCGGTGAGTGTCAGCACGGCGGCTTCCCGAGGTGGCGGTCCATCCACTCCGCGAGCGCGTCGTCCTGGGCCTCGCGGATCGCGGGCGGCCCGATGATCGAGCCGTCGTGGCCGACGCCGGGGAGGATCAGCATCTCGGCCGGGCAGCCGGCCGTGGTGAGGGCGGTGTAGTACTGGCGGGCCTGCTCGGGCGGGCAGCGGTGGTCGTGCTCGGAGACGACGAGCAGGGTGGGGGTGGTGCTGCGGTGCGCGTAGGTCAGGAGTGAGCACTCGGCCATGCGCCGCGGCGAGTTGTCCATGGCCAGGGAGAGCAGGGGCACGCCGAGGTCCGATGTCCCGTACAGGCTGTGCAGATTCACGGCCGGGTTCTCCGCGACGGCGGCCCGGAAGCGGTCAGTGTGGGAGGTGATCCAGCAGGTCATGTAGCCGCCGTAGGACAGACCGCAGACGCCGAGCCGGCCGGGGTCCGCCAGGCCCTCGCCGACGACGTGGTCCACCGCGGCCATGAAGTCGGGGAAGTCGCTCTCGCCCCAGGCGCTCATGGTGGCGGCGGAGAACCCGGGACCGTATCCCCGGGAGCCGCGCGGGTTGATCATCAGCACGCCGTAGCCGCGGTCCGCGAGGCGGTGGGCGTCGGCGTTGTACGTCTCGCCGAAGGCCAGCTTCGGGCCGCCGTGGATCATCAGCACCGTGGGGTACGGCGCGCTCGCCCCGGCGGGGCAAAGGAACCAGCCCTCGATCGCGGTCCCGTCGGCCGAGCGGACGGCGAGGTGCTCCACCTCGTGCACGGGGTCGCCGGCCAGGAAGGTGACCCGGGTCCCGGCGCCGGTGGCGACGTCCGTCACATACAGATCCGGCCGGGTGGCGGCGGTCGCGCCGGTGTGCAGCAGGCGTCCGGCGCGCAGGGCGATCGGATGGGCCGTACGGGGCCCGGTGACAAGGGGGTGGGACCGGGGCGGGCCGTCGAGGGCGAACCGGTGGATCTCCAGCGTGCCGCCGTTGTGCACCCCCGCCACGGCGTGGGTCGCGTCCGCGAGGACGACGGGCGTCTCGCCGAGCACGCTCGGCAGGTCGATGTGGAACCCTCCGTGCAGGTCGAGTCCCAGACCCTCGGTCAGCGAGCGGGTCCCCTCGGGGCCGGTGATCCACAGATCACCGGTCGACGCCGGGTGCAGCATCGCTGCGGAGCCGTGCAGCACGCGGCCGTCCGCCAGCGGCCGTGCCACGGCCACGTCCGGCACCACGGGGCCGCGGTCGGTGACCCGGCCGTCCTCGGTCACCGTGCGCACCTGGTCCGAGGGCACCGGTGAGCCGGGCGGGAAACTCGCCACATAGGTGATGCCGCCGGGTCCCCACACCGGGTCCCGGTTCAGGTACTCGTCGTCGGTGAGCCGGCGCACCTCCCCGCTCTCCACGTCGGCCGACCAGATGTCGGTGACGGCGTCGTCGAGGAGCCCGATCCCGTCCGCCCAGGGAACGGCACGGGTGACGCGGTAGGGCGCGGCCGGGTCACGGGCGGGACGCGGGGGCGGGGCGGTCCAGGCGAGCCGGCGGCCGTGCGGGCTCCACACCGGCCCCTGGACGACGGGCGTCTCGGCGACCTGGACCACCTCGCCGGAGCCCGGGTCCAGCAGATGGAGCCGGGGCGTACCGGAGCAGTCGGAGGCGAACGCGATCCGCCGCCCGTCGGGGGACCAGGCGGGACAGGTGTCGCGTGAACCGTGGGCCACCGCACGGAAACCGGGCTCGCCGACGGTGCCGAGCCGCAGTTCCACCCGGTCGGCCGTTCCCTCGGCCCACTGCGCGGCCCAGACCACCCGCCGCCCGTCCGGGGAGAGATCGGCGCTGTGCACGAAGATCCGGGAATCGGACAAGAGGGGCCTCCTTTCATGTTCCACTGGTACAAAGCGCAGCGTGTACCATCGGTACATGAGCCGTCAAGACTCCCGCAACGAACTGCTCGGCAAGGCTGTCGCCCATGTGGGAGAGCGCGGCATGGGCGACATGTCCCTCAGAGGTCTCGCCGAGAGCATCGGGACCAGCCACCGGATGCTCCTCTACCACTTCGGCTCCCGCGAGCAACTGCTCGTCCAGATCCTCCAGCGACTACGGGCGGAGGAGCAGCGGACGTACTCCGCCGGCATCCCGGACATCAGCCGCGTGCAACTGCTGCGCAGGCTGTGGGACCTGTACACCTCACCGGAATCCGACGCCCGCATCCGGAACTTCTTCTACGTCATCGGGCTCGCCGCCCAACAGCCCGACCTCTACCGCGAGTTCCTCGACTCACTCGCCGACTGGACCACGATCCTGCACGAACAGGGCCTGCGCGAGGGACTGGACGACAAGCGGGCGGCCACCGAGGCACACCTGCTCACCTGCTCGGTCCGGGGCCTGGTACTGGACCTCATCACCTCGGGGGACCACCCCCGGGCCCAGGACGCCTTCGACCTCCTCTGCGCCTCACTGGAACGGTCGGACTGACCCCCCCTTCGGCACACGCCACGGCATCCGGACCGCGCCGTCCCCGGACCGACTCCCCTTCGTCCGCGACCTGGTGGGCACCGACGCGACCGAGGGGACCGATGGGACCAACGCGACCGATGGGACCAACGGTGGCGCGGCCATCGCCGTGGGGAAGAGCCTGGAGCGCCTGAAGGGGTCGGAGAGGCCGCGCCGCCCGAAAACAGCAACGGTCGAACAACGTGTGCGTTCTGTCCGGCACGCAAAATCTCCCGACCTGTATTTCCCCAGGTCGGGAGTTGTTCCCGGAGTGCCCCCGGCAGGATTCCAACCTGCGCATACGGCTCCGGAGGCCGTCGTGGTGAGGCAGTACGGGGCGCCGTCGGACGTGTGGGCGGGTGAAGCGCCGGGACGAGCCAGTGTGGTGCAGTGCGCCGAAGCCGGGTGTTTACGGCGTGGTGGTCCGGTTTCCTGAATACGTGGGGTGGCTTTGCCGTCGGGTGTGCGGTTGTCGGATCGGTTCGCGGCGCGGGCCTTTCGGGCGGAGGACAGGGCGTGGCGGTGGTTCTTCCATGGTGCGGGTGAAGGCCGGGTTCGGTGAGACGGAGTGCTTCGTCGAGGGGGGGGCTGGACGAAGCGATGCTCGGGGACGGTGGCGATGACCTTGCCATGCTGGTAGATCTGGCCTTTTCCGTTGCCGCAGGAGACGCCGAGGTCGGCGTCGCGGGCTCTCCGGGACCGTTGTGGAGGCGATTCTCACGGGACGTCGTTCACACAGCTCACGCTGTCCTGGACGGCCGATCCGCTGAGCCGACCATCCGCACCCATGGCGCCGAGCACCCCGGGCGGGAACTGCCCGCCGGGCGCCAGGTACCCGGCCTGGCTGCCCCGGCCGTGCCCGACTCCCGGCCGCCGCGCGAACAAGGGACAGCCCAGCCCCGGACGCCGCACCGGGATTGAGCGACCGATCCGGGCGGGTACCCCCCTTTCAGCACATCCACCGAAGTACCCCCTTGCGTAAGGGCGTTGGTGCGCGGATGTGCTGCGCGTGCTGCCTCTGTGCGCCCTTGTGAAGGGCGCTGTGTCCGGATCACCTTGGTGAGGGCTGAGAACGGGGAAGACGGTGTCCTCTCAGCAACCCAACGCTCGGCTCGCACGGCTGCTTGAGGAGGCGGGATGGAACGCGAGCCATCTTGCCCACGACGTCTCCTCGGTCGCGTCCGAACACGGTCACGACATGATCGTGAACCGCTCGACGGCGACGCGCTGGCTCTCGGGCGCCCATCCGCGTCCGCCCGCGCCCGCCTACATCCTGGAAGCGCTGTCCCGCCGCCTGGGCAGACCCCTGGCCGCCGCCGACGCCGGTCTGACCCGAGCCCCCGTCCGAATACCGCACTGGTCCTGGGAGGCAGACCCCGTGCGCCATCTGGCCAAGCTCACCCACAGCCAACTCGACCCCGACCGGGGCAACATCCCGGGCGCGGACATCTACAGCCTCGCCGCGCTGGCCGTCCCGGAATGGGAGGACCTGCTCTCGCGGACCAGGATTCGCCGCGCCGGCGTCATGGCCGGACGCCGCGTGGGCAGCGCCGAAGTGGAGGCGCTGAAGAGCATGACCGCCGTCTTCGCCACCTCGACCGGGGCCTTCGGCGGCGGTCACGCCCGCAACGCACTCACCGCCTACCTCGCTGACGACGTCACGCCCTGGCTCCTCGCCGACGCCAGCGACCACATACACCGGCAACTCCTCACCCGCACCGCCCAGCTCACCATCCTCCTGGGCAATATGTGCGCCGACGACGGCCACAGCGCCCTGGCCCAGCACTACCACCGCACCGCCGCCCACCTGGCCGCCGAAGCCGAGGACCCCCACACCTACACCATCGCGATCAGGGCCCTCGCCTCCCACGCGCTGGAACTCGGACACCCCCGGCCCTCACTCGCCCTGACCGAACAGGCCGCCGCCACCGCGACCCGCCACTCCTCGACCTCACCCAGTCCTTCACCCAGACCCAACTGGCCCTCGCGCACGCACGAGCCCAGGACCGCCCCCGCGCCCTCCTCGCCCTGCACAACGCGGAAGTCCTCCACAGCAAGGCGGAGCAGGACCCCTCCGACCCCTTCGACAGCTACCCGACCGCAGCCCTCCACTACCAGCGGGCCCGCACACTCACGGCACTCAAGGATCACCAGGCGGCCGACCGGGCCTTCCACTCCTCTCTGCGAGCCCGCGCCCCCCAGGCACGCCGCGCCAGAGCACTGACCACCGCACTCCTGGCCGAATCACAGCTCCTCCAGGGCAACCTCGAAGAATCCCTCACCACCTGGAAACGCTTCCTCACCGACTACCCCGGCTTGCGGTCGGCCCGCGCCACCGCCTCCCTCACCACGATGCGCCAGGCACTGCGCCCCTACAGCACCCACCCCGACGTGGCCCTCCTGGAAGAGGAGGCAGCGACGCTGTGAATCACCTGCATATCGTCGCGCTGATGACCCGGCCGCTGAGGGAGCGCAGGGCGACCGGGACGCCGATGATCTGGCCCCCACGCCAGGGAGCGATGACGTCTGTTCGTTCGTGATCCGCGCCGTCCGGGGTTGCTCGGGGTAGAACTTGTCGGCCCAGCGGCGGGCGGGCCCGATGGGGCCGTCTCCCCTGTGTGAGGTGGGGAGGTGCGGCGTACCGGCGGTGGTTCCGGACGCTGGCGTCCTGGCGGATGGTCACCATGACGAACCGCATGAACGCGTGGGAGACGAGGCGGCCGAGGGCACGGCGCGGGGCTGGGTCGCGGCCGGCGGGAAGCGGCAAGTGGCCAGGGCGTGTTCGGCCCGGTCGTGTCGCTGCCGCAGGCGCTGAATCCGAATCTGCGGAGAGAACCGGCTGAGTGAACGGTCACGACTCCAGCGCTATGTCCACGCCAGGGCTGTAGCGGTGGCTTTGATGGATGAATTCCATACTGCCTCCCAGCCAGAGGATTACTTCATTGATGTAATCCTTGGTGGCAGGGATATGCCGTTCGTGTGCGCACATGGACGGGTAGAACTGATCAATTCGGTCTCGAATTGACAGCAGCGTGTTCATGCGCGCGTGCAATATGGAGGTGTAGTGGAGGACGGTTTCGTCGGGGGTGGTGCCCAGGGTGTGCTGGAGGCTGGTGAAAGTGTTGGGGACGGCTTCGAAGTCGTGCTCCCGTTGCACAGACCCCAGATCCGCGGCCATGCTGATCAGATCGCATACCAGAAGCCGGACGTTTTCCATGAGGAAGCTGTCCAGAACGGCATCCGGCGGTGCTGTAGGACCGACCAGCTCCACGAAGCCGACCCCGATCGGTGCTACGCAACTTCGCAGCTTGTAGGTGCTGTACGTCAGATAGTCCGGAACCTCACCTGTTTTCCGCAGTGCGATCTCCCAGAGGACTGAACTCTGGAATTCATGGAAGGAGCGTGAGAACCGCCGTTCCCAGCCCGGATTTTTGAACTGGGTGCGTGACGTGACCCAGAGTTCGAGGAGGGCCTGACCGAACGGTGATGTCAGGGACTCCGGTTCGATCGGAGAATTGGCCTTGCGGGACACTGTGGCCCCCATGTTCCGGAGGAATGCCAGATACTCCGGTGAGAGACTGTCGTAGGGTGTCTCGTCTGTGTGCACGTCGACGGCGAACAGGAACACGATCCAGCGGGTCACCAGGGACAGGTCGGCCAGCGAAGCGTTCGGGTAGGCCAGGGACGCACAGCGTGCGTAGCCGCAGTCCACGCATTCCTGGAAGAATTTCTCGCTGCCCAGGATTCCGATGTCCCGTGCCCACTCAAGCGCCTGCTTCTGGACCTCCTCCACGTGCACGTTCATTGCGTGGGGTACGGGGCGTCGGCTGACGTCGTCCGGCCAGATCTCTTTCCAGGGACTTTCCGGCATGTGAATCCTCTCCAGGGCCGTCGTGCGGGAGGTGTGCGGTTGCCGGTACCCGGGCTACAGATACGCGGTTGCCAGTTGAAGGGCGGAAATGATCGCGGACCGGGTCAGGTGCGGTGCGGTGAAGAGCCCTCGGCCGTTCCACATCTCGGCGTACTGCGTGTCGTTGTCGTCGAGGTGGTGGCAGAGATAGGCGAACGCCCGCGTCAGGGGTGAGGTGTCCGTCGTGAGCCCCGCCTGTACGAGGGCATCGAGAGCGAGGACGGCGTACGCGGTTTCCTCGGGCTGTCCTTGATCAGCTCCCCAGGAGCCGTTCGGATGCTGGGTCTCCCGCAGCCACCGTGCCGTCTTTTCCAGGATTTTCGGTGCGGTGCAAGCCAGGCCGAATGCGACATGCGCTGTCGCGTAGTACGGGGAGGTATGCCACTTGTCGTACCAGTAGGCGCCGTCGATGCGTTGGTCGGCGATGTATCCGGCCGCCTTCTCGATCTGGGGCGCATAGCGCCGTGGCTCGGGACTGAATGCTTCGACGATCCGGGCATTGACGGCCACCGAGCCGTCCCGTTCGAATTCGTAGCAGGTGAAGTAGCCGTCCCGTTCGAAGGTCAGCAGCTGGGGCAAGTAGGGCGTGACGTCGGTGCCCGCCCGGTGGAGGATGGTCATGGCCATGGCCGTGTCGTCGGCGTCGGGGAGCGGGAAGGTCGCGCTCATGGTGACAAGACCGTCGGTGTCGAGGATGGCGCGCAGCTTCGCCAGGTGCTGGTCGAGGCCGGCGGGACGCAGTCCGGCCCGGACGATCGGGTAGAGGGTCCAGCCGAGGATGAAGATCTCGATGGGGGCGAGTTCGGGGAAGCCGCCGTCGGGGGACTGCGCGGCGAGGCGGCGCAGGAAGCTCTCGGCGGCGGCGTTGTCGCCGTCGCGGCACAGGGCCGCGGTGGCCGCCGGTGAGCAGCCGATGCTTCCGTCCTCGGCCTGGAAGCGCTCGGCCTGCCGGGCGAGGAGCTGCGGGCTGACGAGTTCGGCCGAGTACAGCAGGGGGGACGGCGCGTCGCTGGGCAGTACTGCGGGGAGCCTGCCGAGTTTGGCGGAGCGGAGTTGCTCGATGTCCGCGAAGCGTTCGGCCGGCAGGTTCAGGCCCGCGCGGCGGCCCTGGTCCAGCAGGTACGGCACGGCCAGTTCGAAGGCGGACGTCTGGTGGGGGGAGGTGCGCCAGTCCTCGGAGTGTCCCCACAGGTAGTCCACGCCGTCCTGGACAGCGCCCTTGGCCCATGGCTCGCCGTACCGGCCCAGGCAGGCCACGGCGGCGAGGGTCGAGACCAGGCGGTCGACCGGCACGGGGAGAGTGCCGCCCCAGGAACCGTCGGCGTGCTGATGGTGGCGCAGCCAGTCCAGAGCCTGGGGAAACCAGGGCCTTCCGGCGGCGTCACGCAGGCCCGCGATGAACGCGGTGTTGTAGGTGTTCGAGCTGGTGGGGTGGGAGTCCAGCGTGCTGAGAAGGTGTGCCGCACGCTGGGTGAGATCGGGCGATGGGATCATGATGCGGCCTTTGCTGGTCGTGAACTCGCTGTGGGCACCGATTGAGCCGAACCTCGTGCTCGGTCCGGGCCGAGCGCCGATGGCTTCCGCGCTCGTCGGCCCGCCTGGTCCCACCGGACTGTCAGGCCCGGGAGACGCTGGCGGATGGGTTCCTTTGGGTTCCTCGGATGTCCTGGCACGCTCCTCTGGCGAGGCTTGTCCCCGCGCTCTCGTACGCGCCACGGTCCGGACCGCGTGTGGTGACAGGCCGTCACGGTGGCCTCGGCGGTCGAGGGTCCAGGGGAGCGGCGGCGAAGGGCGCCCGTCCGCGATCACGGCCCTCTGGGAAGGGCGAAGGGCGATGGACTCGTCAGCGGCCTGGACGGCCCCGACATCCCGGGGCGAGATCGACTGCCGGAAGCGGGACTTGAAGGCGTGGACGGTCCTCATCGTCTCGTCCACGGACAGGGTGGTCCGCGAGAGCCGTACGACACTGGACTCGTCCCGCACCTCGATGTGCGCGGCATGGTCGGGGCCGTCGACGGGGTGCCCTCGGGTACCTGGTCCGTCCGCTCCACGAAGACCGTGCCGTTGTCCTCCGGGGACCGGACGACGTGGGCGTTGTGGACGATCTCATGGCGTACGTGGACGGGGGCGCCCGTACATCTTCAGAGCCCGCTCCACCGTACCGACCGCCCGCTCGACACCCGCGTACCGTCCGCGTGGAGCGGCGAGCAGGACCCGTTTGCGCTGTCGGAGGGTGGTGGTCATGTGGACCTCCGGACGGCGCTGTCCGCGAGGTCGCGCAGCAGGCGGGTGGATGCCGGTGGCATTGGTGCGGCTTGGAGGTGGTGGAGAGCCTGTGCGTACCGTTCGGTGATCATGGTTTCGACCTGTTGGGTGGCGCCGGTGGCGGTGATGATGTTGCGGGCGGTGGCGGCCTGGTCGTGGGTGAGGTCGCGGTGGCCGAGGAGGGGGCGGAGCTGGTCGGCCTGTGTGCGGGTGGCGTGGCGCAGGGCGAGGGCGATGAGGACGGTGGCTTTGCCTTCGCGGAGGTCGTCGAGTGCGGGTTTGCCGGTGTGGGCGGGGTCGCCGAAGACGCCGAGGAGGTCGTCGCGGAGCTGGAAGGCTTCGCCCAGGGGGATGGCGAAGGCGGACAGGGAGTCGAGGAGGCTCTGGTCGGCGCCGGCGAGGGCGGCGCCTATGTGCAGGGGCCGTTCGATGGTGTATTTGGCGGTCTTGTAGCGGCAGATCGCCAGTGCCCGGCCGACATCGACGCCGGGGGTGCCGGTGGCGAGGACATCGAGGTACTGGCCGTACATGACCTCGGTGCGCATGGCGTCGAGCAGGGGGAGGGTGTCGGTGAGCTGCTTGTGGCTGAGGCCGGCGGTGTGGAGGAGTTCGTCGGACCAGGTGAGGGCGAGGTCGCCGATGAGGACGGCGGTGCTGGCGCCGAGTCGGTTGGCGGCGGTGGTGGTGCGGCCGGGGGCGTGGCGGGCGGCGAGGGCGCGGTGGACGGTGGGGTGTCCGCGGCGGGTGTCGGAGCGGTCCATGACGTCGTCGTGGATGAGGCAGAAGGCGTGGAACATCTCCAGGCTTGCGGCGGCGCGGACGACGGGGAGGGGGTGGCCGCGCCCTCCGGCGGTGTGCCAGCCGGTGAGGCAGAGCAGGGGGCGGATGCGTTTGCCTCCGGCGGCCAGGAAGTCCGTCAGGAGTGCGGTCACTTCTCCCGGCATGTTCTGTCGGGCCGCGGCACGGGCCTTGTCGGTGAGGAAGGCGCCGAGGGCGGTGTCGATCTTGGCGCGGGCCTGGTCCAGGCCGGCGCCGTCGGGCTGGGCCGGGGCTGTGGTGGTCATGAGGGGTCCTGTGGCGGGGCCGGGGCGTCCTGGGGAGCTGTTTCGTCGGTGAGGCGGAGTGCTTCGTCGAGGAGTGCTTCGACGATGCGGTGTTCGGGGACGGTGCGGATGATCTGACCCCGGCGGAAGATCTGGCCTTTGCCGTTGCCGCAGGAGACGCCGAGGTCGGCTTCGCGGGCTTCGCCGGGGCCGTTGACGACGCAGCCCATGACGGCGACCCGGATGGGGTGGGGGAAGCCGTCGAAGGCGGCCTCCACTTTCATGGCGAGGGTGTGGATGTCGACCTGGAGGCGTCCGCAGCCGGGGCAGGAGACGATCTCCAGCTTGCGGGGGCGCAGGCCGAGGGAGGACAGGATGTGGCAGCCGGCTTTGACCTGTTCGACGGGTGGTGCGGACAGGGAGACGCGGATGGTGTCACCGATGCCTTCGCCGAGGAGGATGCCGAGGGCGACGGCGGATTTGATGGCGCCCTGGAAGGCGGGTCCGGCTTCGGTGACGCCGAGGTGCAGGGGGTAGTCGCAGGCGTCGGCGAGGAGCCGGTTGGCGGCGATCATCGTGGTGGGGTCGTGGTGTTTGACGGCGATCTTCAGGTTCTGGAAGCCGTGTTCCTCGAAGAGGGAGCATTCCCACAGCGCGGACTCGACCAGGGCTTCGGGTGTGGCGCGGCCGTGTTTGGCGAGGAGGCGGGGGTCGAGGGATCCGGCGTTGACGCCGATCCGGATCGGTACGCCGGCCGCTGCGGCTGCTTTGGCGATGTCGCCGACCTTGTCGTCGAACTTGCGGATGTTGCCGGGGTTGACCCGTACGGCGGCGCAGCCGGCGTCGAGGGCGGCGAAGACGTAGCGGGGCTGGAAGTGGATGTCGGCGATCACCGGGAGTTTCGAGCGGGCGACGATCTGAGGGAGGGCGTCGGCGTCGTCCTGGGAGGGGACGGCGACGCGGACGATGTCGCATCCGGCGGCGGTGATCTCGGCGATCTGCTGGAGGGTGGCGTCGATGTCGGCGGTGGGGGTGGTGGTCATGGTCTGGACGGAGACCGGCGCGCCGCCGCCCACCGGGACGTTCCCGACGTGGACTTGGCGGGTTGGGCGGCGCGCCGGGGTGGTGGGGAGGGTGGGAAGGCCGAGGTCGGTGGTCATGGTGTCCTGCCTTCTTTCGCGGTCCGCTGGGAGTGGTGGGGGAGTCCGGCGCGGGCGCGGAGTGTCGCGTGGACGATGCCCTGGGCGTCGAGGCCCGCGGCGCTGAGCAGGTCGTTGCGGGTGGCGTGGGGGAGGAAGCGGCGGGGCAGGCCCAGGATGTGGGTGGGCACGGTGCTGCCGGTGTCGGTGATCGCCTGGGCGACGGCCGCTCCCACGCCGCCGGTGCGGATGCCGTCCTCGACGGTGATCACGAGGCGGTGGCGTGCGGCGAGTTCGGTGAGCTGGTGGGGGACGGGCAGGGCCCAGCGGGGGTCGGCGACGGTGCATCCGATGCCCCGCTGGTCGAGGTAGGCGGCGGCTTCGACGGCTGCCCCGGCGAGGGGGCCGGTGGCGACGAGCAGGACGTCCCGGACACCGGAACGGAACAGGACATCGACGGGACCGTGCCGCTCCAGGGCCTCGATGTCGGCTGCGGCCTGGGCTTTGGGGAAGCGCAGGGCGGTGGGACCGGCGTGGTGGGTGACGGCCTCGGTGAGCAGTTCCCGCAGTTGTGCGGCATCGCGCGGGACGGCCACGCGCATGCCGGGGACGGCGTTCAGGAGGGCCAGGTCCCACATGCCGTGGTGGGAGGGGCCGTCGGGGCCGGTGATCCCGGCCCGGTCCAGGACGAAGGTCACCGGCAGGCCGTGCAGGGCGACATCCATCAGGACCTGGTCGAAGGCGCGGTTCAGGAAGGTGGCGTAGAGGGCCACGACGGGATGGCAGCCCTGCATCGCCAGTCCGGCCGCCGAGGTGACCGCGTGCTGCTCGGCTATCCCGACGTCGAAGACACGGTCCGGGAACTTCTCCCGCATGGCGTGCAGGCCGGTCGGCCGCAGCATCGACGCGGTGACGGCCACCACCTGCGGGTGCCCGTCCGCCACCGCCACCAGCTCGTCCGAGAACACACTCGTCCACGACCGCCCCGCACCCTTGCCCGCCGCGGCGGGGCGGCCGGTGGCCGGATCGACGACACCGACCGCGTGCAGGCAGTCCGCCTCGTCCGTCTCCGCAGGTGGGTATCCACGGCCCTTGACGGTCACCACGTGCACGAGGGCGGGGCGTGCCAGCGCCCGTGCCCGGCGCAAGGCGTCTTCCACTGCGGCGCTGTCGTGGCCGTCGACGGGACCGATGTAGGCGAGGCCCAGCTCGGTGAACAGGTTCCGCTGCTCATCTCCCGTCGTGCCCTCCGGCCGTTTCAGTGCGCTCAAATGCTCGGCGAGGGCGCCGGTGGTGGGGTCGTAGGAGCGGCCGTTGTCGTTGAGGACGACGATCACCGGCCGCTCCGGAGCGGCGCCGAGGTTGTTCAGGCCCTCCCAGGCCAGTCCCCCGGTGAGGGCCCCGTCGCCGATGACGGCCACCACCGCACGGCCGCCCTCACCGCTCAGGGCCCGCGCCTTCGCGAGGCCGTCGGCGTAGGAGAGGGAGGTGGAGGCGTGGGAGTTCTCCACCAGGTCGTGGGGCGACTCGGCCCGCGACGGGTACCCGGACAGGCCCCCGGCCTGCCGCAGCGACCAGAAATCCTGGCGGCGGCCGGTCAGCAGCTTGTGTACGTACGCCTGGTGCCCGGTGTCGAAGACGATCGCGTCCCTCGGCGAGTCGAAGACCCGGTGCAGCGCCAGGGTCAGCTCCACCACCCCCAGGTTCGGGCCCAGATGACCGCCCGTCGCGCACACCGCGTCGATCAGGAACGCCCTGATCTCGGCCGCCAGCTCGCCCAGTCGATCCCGGGGCAGGGCGCGCAGGGCGGCAGGGGTGCCGGTCTCCTCCAGCAGCGGGAAACGGGTGCCAGAGACGCTGGTTGTGCTCATCGGTTCTTCCTCACTGCGGCGGGCGGCGCGAAGTAGGTGTCCTCGGTCGTGGTGATCCGTTCCTGCACGGTGAGCGGCCCCAGCCCGGCCAGTGCCGCGAGGGTCTCCTGGACGAGGGCGGGCGGGGCGGACGCCCCGGCGCTGAGCCCGACCGTGGCCGCCTCGCGCAGCCAGTCGGGCCGGATGCGGGAGGCGTCCTCGATCAGATGGGCCGCGGTGCCCGCCTTGCGGGCCAGCTCCACGAGCCGGACCGAGTTGGAGGAGTTCTCCGACCCGAGGACCAGGACGAGATCGGCCCGCGCGGTGACAGCCTGCAGGGCGTGCTGGCGGTTGGTGGTGGCGTAACAGATGTCCTCCGAGCCCGGACCGCGAGCCTGGGGGAAACGTTCCTTGAGCGCCGCGATCGTGGCCTGGGTCTCGTCCACGGCGAGCGTCGTCTGCGTCAGGTACGTGACCTTCGACGGGTCCGGCAGCTCCAGACCGGCGACGTCCTGCGCGCTGCCGACGACCACGGTGGCGTCGGGGGCCTCACCGTAGGTGCCCTCGACCTCCTCGTGACCGGCATGCCCGATCAGCACGATGCTGCTGCCCCGCTCGGCGAACCGGCGCGCCTCCGCATGGACCTTCGTCACCAGCGGACACGTCGCGTCCACCACCGTCAGATCCCTGCGCTCCGCCTCCGCACGAACCTGCGGGGAGACACCATGCGCGGAGAACACCACCAAAGACCCTTCGGGAACCTCCTCCAGCTCCTCCACGAACACCGCCCCGCGCCCCGCCAGGCCGGCGATGACGTGCGTGTTGTGGACGATCTGCTTCCGCACGAACACCCGCCGCCCACCAGGCCCCTGCTGCTGATCCAGGAGAGCCTCGACGACCTCGATCGCCCGCTCCACCCCCGCACAGAACGACCGCGGAGAGGCCAGCAGAACCGTCCTGGGCCCCATGACCCGCGCCCAGGACTCCACGGCCGCCCCTACCACCGGCCGCAGGGCCGGGTCCGGAACCGCCACGGCCACACCACCAGAATCCCCGGCGGTAGGGACTTCCCCGAAAGGGCCGGCGCGGGCGACAACGGCCTGTGAACCGCTGCTCGCCCCTTCCCTTTCCTGCAACAGCCGGACCGGGCCTGTGACCACCCCGTGGCCCGCGGCACTGAGCGCCCCCGCGACCATCGGTGCGGCAGAACAGACGGTGACGCGCCCATCAGGCCAGGACAGTTCGTCGGCCACCAGCACAGGAGAGGCTCGAAGCGTCACCGCTGGCACGGCGGCCGGGTACCAGGACACGGAGGACCGGGACATGCGTGTCTACCTCGCTTTGGGTAGGGGAAGATCGGCACCGGCAGTTCGTCACTGCCGAGGGGGGCCGCGCGAACAGGGCCGGCCCTCGGTGGCGCGCCGGGATTGAGATACCGATCCAGGCGGGTACCTCCCCTTCAGTACACCCCCCGAAGTCCCGCCCTGTGTAGGGGGTTTGGTGCGCGGATGTGCTGCGAGTGCTGCGACTGTGCGCCCTTGTGAAAGGCGCTGTATCGAGGTCACCGTGGCCAGAGCTGAGAAATGGGGATGAGGTGTCCTCTCAGCGACCCAACGCACGGTTTCCGCATGCTGCAAGAGACAGGGTGGAAGGCGACCCAACTCGCCCACGATGTGTCCGTGGTCGCGTCCGAACACGGTCACGAAATGATCGTGAACCGCTCGACAGCGACGCGCCGGCTCTCGGGCACCCATCCCCGTCCATCCGCGCCCGCCTACATCCTGGAGGCGCTTCCCGCCGCCTGGGCGGAGCCCTCACGCCGCCGGTCTGACCCGGGCCCCCGCCCGCATACCGCACTGGTCCTGGGAGGCAGACCCCGTGCGCCATCTGGCCAAGCTCACCTGGAGGGCTGTTGAGCCGGGTACGAGAGGTGTCCATTTGACCGGCAGTGATCACGTACTGTGCTTCTGACCTTGCTGTTCGTGGACCTCATGTGCTGACGGCGTGCGGTGTGTTCGAGCCGCCCAGCCCTGGATCTCCACCCGGCACACGGAGTGAACGCGGCCCGGCGAATCCCTGCCGGACCGTCAGACGACTGCCTTGTGGGTGACCGTGCAACAGCAGCCCGAAGGAGCCCTCCAGCCATGTCACATCCAGAGTTGTCCGGACTGGAGATCCCCGAGCTAACCCTGCCGTTCCCCGCCCCCAGGGAGCACCCACAGGCTCAGGAGATCAGCGGCGACACCGATCAGTGATTGCGCGAGACCGGCCGCATGGCCACTCCCGAACGGGAGCGACACCTCATCGGACTACGACGCGACCTCAGCCCGCGGCGACACACGGATGGCTGGAATCGCTGACCACATGCCCAGAAGCCGGCCACCGCTCACCTCATCGGTCCGCACCCAGTCCGCAAGACAGCCGCAGGTCACCAACCTCCTTGAATTCGGGCAGTACACCTTCCCCTCCCCAATTCGCCGATATCTGCGTCGAGTTGGGGGTGCAACAGTCCACGGGCACGGTCAGCACGAGCGCGGACAACGCGCTCGCCGAAAGCTTCAACGCCCCCTGAAACGCGAGACGTTCCGCGGTGCCCGCCACTTCGACGGGACCCGCACCGACCCTGCCGAGGTCACCCAGCGCGCGGGCAACGGTTTTGCGGTCAGATCTTGATGACCGTGGCCCGCGTGCCGCACAACATCGCGAGGTCCTCGGGGTCGGAGGTGAGGATCGTGGCCGGCTCAGGCGCGGCGAGGGCGGTGGCGGCGAGCATGGCGCCGATGGCGTACTTGTGGCCGTGCAGGCCGGCGTCGGCGAGGAGTGCGGCGGCGTGGCGGGCGATCGGCTCGCTGATCGGCTCCACGGCGAGGCGGGAGAGCGTCCACTCCAGGGCCGGGCGGTTGATGCGGGGGTGGACCACTTCGACGAGGGTGGCCGCCGAGGTGATCACACGCAGGTCGTCGGCGCGGGCCAGGGCAAGCCAGGCAGTGACCGTAGGGTCGCGCATGACGGCCTTGGCCAGTCCTTCGCTGTCGAGGACGAGGGTGCCGCCGGGGACTGCGGGTGAGCGGGTCACGCGGCGTCCGCTCCGTGCTGCGTCTGCTCACGTCGTGCCTGGGTGAGCTGGTCGCGCAGGGCCTGAATCTCCCCGTCCGTGACGGGTCCGTGCTCGGCTTCGGCGACGGCGATGAGTTCGTTGAGGTTGTCGCGTTCGATCTGGCGGGCGACGGCCGCGGCCACATAGGCGGACAGGCCGGAGGGGCCGCTGCGGGCCTTGGCGGCTTCGGCGATGTCGCGCGGCATGGTGATCGAGTACTTCCCGGTGGGCCCACTCATGCTACTTATCCTGCCTGCAATCCTCCCGGCGTAGGCCCTCTCCGGTCGGCATGGCAGCCGCAGGCGACGCGTTGCCCTGGAGAGAGGCGGTGGACGCCCTGCGGAGTTCGGCAGGCCATGCACGAGGTGCACCCAGGCGGGGGCGCGGGCCGAGGGTGGTGCAACCCCGGCGGAGGCTGACGGCTGGGGACGGAGCGGATGTCAGGGCTGTGGCCGACGAGCTCGCAGCCTCGTTGGCCCGGGCCGTCAGGCAAGCCGCCGCCGATGACTCCGGCCGGGTGAGGACGAGGCGCGGTCCGGCCTCGCTCAGCTGGTAGGCCTTCACGCTCGAACACCTGGGCGCGCGCTGGGGGCAGGTCCCGGCGAAGACCCGGAACGAGACCAAGGACGCTCTCTGCTCCATCACCATGGCGATGCTCCGAAGGACGCGAGGCCGATCGAATGACGAGCTGCTGCGGCGACAGCGGACGCACTCACGATGCGCGTGGTCTGAAGAGCCGACCGCCAGGAGACACGCGGACAGTGCCGCTTCCTCCCGGTCAAAGGGGAGTTCTGCTTGGTGACGGATCAGCGTTCGAGGACCGACTCTGCAAGGCGGCACGGTGGCTGGGTGCCCGAGCCGTGGCCCGGCCGACAGCTCAGATAGCGCAACGGTCTATTGGTCCGTATGCGATCTCCCAAGGGGATCAAGCGAAACAGCAGGTCAAAGCGACGGCAAGTCAGGCCGTGTGCGTTTCGACATGCACAAAAAAGGCGCCGACCGGCATTTCTGCTGGTCAGCGCCTCAATCCGGAGTGCCCCCGGCAGGATTCGAACCTGCGCACACGGCTCCGGAGGCCGTTGCTCTATCCCCTGAGCTACGGGGGCGTGTCGGGCGCTGAGTTGTTTGCTCGCGGCGACGGGTAGAACACTACCAGCTCACCTGGGGTGGTCATGAACGCGTTTTGTGGGGCGGGGGAGGGGCGGGTGTCGCCCTCAGGGATCGGAAGTGGGGAAAACTCGGACGCGGTGGCCGGTGCCGACCTACTCTCAAGTTGTGCCAGGCGCCTCGGGCCGGGTGCTTGTTGTGGACGACAACAAGGTCATCCGGCAGCTGATCAGGGTCAACCTCGAACTGGAGGGTTTCGAGGTGGTGACCGCGGCCGATGGTGTCGAGTGTCTGGATGTCGTTCATGAAGTGCAGCCCGATGTCGTGACACTCGATGTCGTCATGCCCCGGCTCGACGGCCTCCGGACCGCCGGCCGGCTCCGCGCGGATCCCCGTACCCGCCATCTCCCCATCGCTGTCGTCAGCGCGTGCACTCAGTACGAGGTCGACAGTGGTCTCGATGCCGGTGTGGATGCCTTCCTCGCCAAGCCCTTCGAGCCCAATGAGCTGGTGCGGCTCGTTCGAGGGCTCGTCGAGCTGCGGCGCAGTCGCGCGGAGGAACAGGGGAGAGGGCTGGTCGAGGGGGCTTTCCGGGGTACGGGGGGAGCGGTCTCCGGGGAACCCGGGCGCGGCGGCTGACGGCCCGGTTTCCGGGTGTCACGGTCGCCGGCCGTTCCGGCGTCGAACCCCGTCCAGCGCCCCGGCGTCCACATCCCGGACCATCGGGCAAATCGGGTCGCCTACCCACCCCCCTCCTCCCCTACGCTTGTCCCGTGACCCCCGTCGAGCTCTCCCGCACCGTGCTGCGCGCGGTGCGCAGTGCTGTGGTGATGGGGGAGCTGAAGGTGGCGGTGCCCGAGCGGGCCGTGGTCACGGTGCCGGGTGCCGGGGGGAGTGGCGAGTACGCCACCAACATCGCTCTTCAGCTGGCCCGGCCGGCCGGGCAGAGCGCCCGTCGGGTCGCTGAGATCCTCTCCCCGTATCTCCTTCGGGCCGACGACGGGATTCGGGATGTCGTCGTCACCGGACCCGGGTTTCTCAACTTTTCGCTTGCCGGGTCGGGTGGTCTCGTATCCGAGGTGCTGCGGAGCGGGGTGCGCTACGGGCATGTCGATCAGGGCACCGGGCAGGTGGTTCGGCTTCGCGCCCCCCAGGAACTCCGCGCCCTCGTCGTCATGGATTCCCTCGCGCGGATTCTGCGGTCCCAAGGTGTCGGTGTAGAGACGGGGGCCACCGGCCAGCAGCTCCACGACCATCCCGGTGTCGTCGTGCGGCCCGTTCCCGCGCCCTCCGATCCGTTCGTCCTCGGCGCCGACGCCGGCCGCTGGGCGCTGCTGTACCCGGCGCCCCACGACCGGCCCCGGATCGGGGGCGAGCATCTGGTCCAGCGCGAGAGCAATCCGTTGTTCCGGGTGCGGTACGCCCATGCCCGTACCCGCGCGCTCAGCAGCAACGCCGCCGATCTGGGGTTCGGCGCCGTGGCCGGTGACGCCATCGGCATGAGTGGAGGGCCCTACGGGTCCTACGGGTCCTACGGTCCTGTCCTCGCGGCGGTCTCCGACCACCCCCGGGTGCTCGCCGCCGCCGCCACCCACCACGACCCCTCCCGGCTCGCCCGGCATCTCGTCGTGGTCGCGGACGCCGTCATGCCGGTGCTGCCCGGCGTGCTGCCACGGGGCGGGGAGAAACCCTCGGCCACCCATCGCGCCCGGCTCGCTCTTGTCGAGGCCGTCGGAGCGGTGCTGGCCGGTGGCCTCTCCCTGCTCGGTATCGACGCCCCGGACCACCTCTGAGAATTTCAGACACAAGACAAACAAGACAGCAAGACAAACAGCACAGCAAGACAAACAAGACACAAGACTCAAGCCACCAGCCCCACCGATCAGCCGCCCCGATCAGACCCACAGATCACCGATCCGCCACACCGATTCAGACACACCGATCAGACACACAGAGACGACGAAAAGACATGAGCCGTTCCGCGCATCCCGCCGGGCCCCGTCACGCCGATGTGCTCCCCGAGGGGCATTACTCGGCGCCGCCCGCCGATCTCAACACGCTCGACGGGAAGGTATGGGCGCAGACCGTCGTCCGCGGTGACGACGGTGTGGTCGAGGTGGGGGGGATCGACGTCACACGGATCGCGGAGGAGTTCGGGACGCCCGCGTATGTGCTGGACGAGGCGGATTTCCGGGCCCGGGCCCGGGGCTGGCGCGATGCCTTCGGGGCGGACGCCGATGTCTTCTACGCCGGCAAGGCGTTTCTCTCGCGGGCCGTCGTGCGGTGGCTGCGCGAAGAAGGGCTCAATCTCGATGTCTGCTCGGGCGGGGAACTGGCCACCGCCCTCTCCGCGGGGATGCCCCCCGAGCGGATCGCGCTGCACGGGAACAACAAGTCCGTCGCTGAGATCCGCCGCGCCATCGAGGCCGGGGTCGGCCGGATCGTGCTCGACTCCTTCCAGGAGATCGTGCGGGTCGCGCACATCGCGCAGGAGCTGGGCGTCCGGCAGCGGGTGCAGATCCGGATCACCGTCGGGGTCGAGGCCCACACCCACGAGTTCATCGCCACCGCGCACGAGGACCAGAAGTTCGGCATTCCGCTGGCCGGCGGGCAGGCGGCCGAGGCCGTACGGCGGGCGCTCCAGCTCGACGGTCTTGAGCTGATCGGGATCCACTCCCACATCGGATCGCAGATCTTCGACATGTCCGGCTTCGAGGTCGCCGCGCACCGCGTGATCGGACTGCTCAAGGACGTCCGTGACGAGCATGGCGTCGAGCTGCCCGAGATCGATCTCGGCGGCGGGCTCGGCATCGCGTACACCAGCGACGACGATCCGCGCGAGCCGCACGAGATCGCCAAGGCGCTCCACGAGATCGTCTCCCGCGAGTGCGACCGGGCCCGGCTGCGCACGCCCCGGATCTCCGTCGAGCCCGGGCGGGCCATCGTCGGCCCGACCGCCTTCACGCTGTACGAGGTGGGCACGGTCAAGCCGCTCGACGGGCTGCGGACCTACGTCTCCGTCGACGGCGGCATGTCCGACAACATCCGCACCGCGCTCTACGACGCCGAGTACAGCGTCGCCCTCGTCTCCCGCGCCTCCGACGCCGAGCCGATGCTCGCCCGGGTCGTCGGCAAGCACTGTGAAAGCGGCGACATCGTCGTCAAGGACGCCTTCCTGCCCGGTGACCTGGCACCGGGGGATCTGATCGCCGTACCGGCCACCGGGGCGTACTGCCGGTCCATGGCCAGCAACTACAACCATGTGCCCCGGCCGCCCGTCGTCGCCGTGCGCGACGGACAGGCGCGGGTCGTCGTCCGGCGGGAGACCGAGGAGGATCTGCTGCGCCTCGATGTCGGCTGACACCGCGGTGAACTGCGGCGGAATTCCGGGGTGCCGGGACGGTGTGGAAGATCTCCTGTTTCCCGTCCCGCCGAAATGAAATAGATGTCTCACGATCCGGACCAGGGGCAGAAAGTCCCGTCCGGTGAGTGAGACTGGTGGGGCCCGGACTGGTGAGACCCTGAGAAGCCAGCCGGTAAACGGATGTAAGAAGGAAACGAGGTCGGATGATGCGTACGCGTCCGCTGAAAGTGGCGCTGCTGGGCTGTGGAGTGGTCGGCTCAGAGGTGGCCCGCATCATGACGACGCACGCCGAAGACCTCGCCCAGCGGATCGGCGCCCCCGTGGAGCTGGCCGGGGTCGCCGTGCGGCGGCCCGGGAAGGTGCGGGACGGCATCGACCCCGCGCTCATCACCACCGACGCCACCGCCCTCGTCAAGCGCGGCGACATCGACGTCGTCGTCGAGGTCATCGGCGGGATCGAGCCCGCCCGGTCGCTGATCACCACCGCCTTCGCGCACGGCGCCTCCGTCGTCTCCGCCAACAAGGCCCTGCTCGCCCAGGACGGGGCCGCGCTGCACGCCATCGCCGAGGAGCACGGCAAGGACCTGTACTACGAGGCCGCCGTCGCCGGTGCCATCCCGCTGATCCGCCCGCTGCGCGAGTCCCTCGCCGGGGACAAGGTGAACCGGGTCCTGGGGATCGTCAACGGGACCACCAATTTCATTCTCGACAAGATGGACTCGACGGGCGCCGGATATCAGGAGGCGCTCGACGAGGCCACCGCGCTGGGATACGCGGAAGCCGACCCCACCGCCGATGTCGAGGGCTTCGACGCCGCCGCCAAGGCTGCCATCCTCGCCGGGATCGCCTTCCACACCCGCGTGCGCCTCGACGACGTCTACCGCGAGGGCATGACCGAGGTCACCGCGGCCGACTTCGCCTCCGCCAAGGAGATGGGCTGCACCATCAAACTGCTCGCCATCTGCGAGCGGGCCGCCGACGGGGGCTCGGTCACCGCGCGCGTGCACCCCGCCATGATTCCGCTGACCCACCCGCTCGCCTCCGTGCGCGGCGCGTACAACGCGGTCTTCGTGGAGTCCGACGCCTCCGGACAGCTCATGTTCTACGGGCCCGGGGCCGGCGGCGCCCCCACCGCCTCCGCCGTGCTCGGCGACCTCGTCGCCGTCTGCCGCAACCGGCTCAGCGGGTCCACCGGACCCGGCGAGTCGGCGTACGCCGCGCTGCCCGTCTCGCCCATGGGCGAGGTCGTCACGCGCTACCACATCAGCCTTGACGTGGCCGACAAACCGGGCGTCCTCGCCCAGGTGGCCACGGTCTTCGCCGAGCACGGGGTCTCCATCGACACCGTCCGGCAGCAGGGCAAGGACGGCGAGGCCTCTCTCGTCGTCGTCACCCATCGGGCCTTGGACGCCTCCCTCTCCGGGACCGTCGAGGCGCTGCGCAAGCTGGACACCGTGCGGGGTGTCGCCAGCATCATGCGGGTTGAAGGAGAGTAACCAGCAATGACCCACCAGTGGCGCGGAATCATCGAGGAGTACCGGGACCGGCTGCCCGTCTCCGACACCACGCCGGTCGTGACGCTCCGTGAGGGCGGCACGCCCCTCGTGCCCGCGCAGGTGCTCTCCGAGCGCACGGGCTGCGAGGTCCACCTCAAGGTGGAGGGCGCCAATCCGACCGGGTCCTTCAAGGACCGCGGCATGACCATGGCGATCAGCAAGGCCAAGGAGGAGGGGGCGCAAGCCGTCATCTGTGCCTCCACCGGCAATACGTCCGCCTCCGCGGCGGCGTACGCGGTGCGCGCGGGCATGGTGTCCGCCGTGCTCGTCCCGCAGGGCAAGATCGCGCTCGGCAAGATGGGCCAGGCCCTCGTCCACGGCGCGAAGATCCTCCAGGTCGACGGCAACTTCGACGACTGCCTCACGCTCGCCCGCGCGCTCAGCGACAACTACCCCGTGGCCCTGGTCAACTCGGTCAATCCGGTACGTATCGAGGGGCAGAAGACGGCCGCCTTCGAGATCGTGGACATGCTCGGCGACGCGCCCGACATCCATGTCCTGCCGGTCGGCAACGCGGGCAACATCACGGCCTACTGGAAGGGCTACCAGGAGTACGCCGCCGACGGCGTGGCCGCGAAGACGCCCCGCATGTGGGGGTTCCAGGCGTCCGGCAGCGCGCCGATCGTGCGCGGCGAGATCGTCAAGGACCCGTCGACCATCGCCACCGCCATCCGGATCGGCAACCCCGCCTCCTGGAACCTCGCCCTCGCCGCCCGTGACGAGTCCGGCGGGTTCATCGACGAGGTGACGGACCGTGAGATCCTGCGCGCCTACCGGCTGTTGGCCGCGCAGGAGGGCGTCTTCGTGGAGCCCGCCTCCGCCGCGTCCGTCGCCGGTCTGCTGAAGGCCGCCGAGCGCGGTGACGTCGACCCCGGCCAGCGCATCGTCTGCACGGTCACCGGCAACGGCCTCAAGGACCCCGACTGGGCCGTCGCCGGCGCCCCCCAGCCGGTCACGGTCCCGGTGGACGCGGCCATCGCGGCAACCCGCCTGGGCCTCGCCTAGGGCGTGTCTGACAATTCCCGCCTGCCCCGCGACGCCATGCACGCACTCTCGCCGCACCGGGCACAAGCCCACGTACCACCAGTACGAGGGCTCGTGCCCGGCACGCCGAGTGCACGCACCTGACCCCGCGGCGCCGCCCTCCGGGCGACGACGGGAATGGTCAGACACGCCCTAGCACGACGGACGGGTCCCGGAGCACACGGGCAAGCACGGCGAGCAACCACGGGCAGCGCCCCGACCAGCCCGGAAGGTCCCCTTCCGGGCTCGGCGGGGCTGCCTGGCCCGCTGGTCGGGCGGGCGCCGTGCCGGTGACGGGAAGTACCGTTTCCGGCGGCCGTGGACCTTTCACCGACCCGCCGTCGGCGTCCGGGTCCTGGCCAGTGCGGAAGGGTCCCTTCTGCGCCCGGAGGGGCTGCCCGGGCCCCGATGGGCGGGCGGTCCGCCGGTGACGCGCAGTACGGCTCCGGCGGCCGTGGCCCGTCCCGGGACCGGGGCGCCAGCCCCGTAGCGCGGTCGTCCCGGGGCGAGCCCCGCAGGGCGTCGGCCGAGGGGCTTCCCCGTCAGGGGTTGCACGGGGGGCTTACGACACGCATCGTGCGCCTCCTGTGCGCCCTATGTCGCCCGGGAACCTTCCTTCGATAGGCTGTACTGAACCCGCCCGCCGCATATGCCGCGGTGCCGCGTCGTCTCCGCGGCCCGGCGCCCAGGCCGGCCGCCCGCCCACGGCGGTCAAAAGGCGACCGAAGGGTTCGTCGTACGTCATCGAGTGTCTATCGAGTGTCTATCGAGTGTCTTCGACAATCACGGACAATCACGCAGCTCAAGGAGAGTCATCGAGCGATGGCCGGTCCCGCATTCCGCGCCGCCGCCGTACGGGTGCGCGTCCCCGCCACCAGCGCCAACCTCGGTCCCGGCTTCGACGCCTTCGGACTGGCGCTGGGGCTCTACGACGACGTTGTCGTCCGGGTCGCCGACTCCGGGCTGCACGTCGACATCGCCGGTGAGGGCAGCGAGACCCTCCCGCGCGACGAGAGCCACCTGCTCGTACGGTCCCTGCGCACCGCCTTCGACGTACTGGGCGGACAGCCGCGCGGACTGGAGATCGTCTGCGCCAACCGCATCCCGCACGGCCGGGGGCTCGGCTCCTCCTCCGCCGCCATCTGCGCGGGCATCGTCGCCGCGCGCGCCGTGACCATAGGCGGCGAGTCCCGGCTCGACGACGCCGCGCTGCTGGAGCTGGCCACCGAGATCGAGGGCCACCCCGACAACGTCGCCGCGTGCCTGCTCGGCGGTTTCACCCTGTCCTGGCTGGAGGGCGGCGCCGCCCGCGCGATCAGGATGGAGCCGTCGGATTCCATCGTTCCGGTGGTTTTCGTGCCCGGCCGGCCGGTGCTCACCGAGACCGCCCGCGGACTCCTGCCGCGCACCGTCCCGCACGTCGACGCCGCCACCAACGCGGGCCGGGCCGCCCTGCTCGTCGAGGCCCTCACCCGCCGCCCCGAACTGCTGCTGCCCGCCACCGAGGACCGGCTCCACCAGGACTACCGCGCCCCCGCCATGCCCGAGAGCGCGGCGCTGGTCGAGCGGCTGCGGGCGGACGGCGTGCCCGCCGTCATCTCCGGCGCCGGACCCACCGTGATGGCGCTGGCCGGCCATGACACCGCCGACAAGGTCGAGGCCCTCGCCGGGGCCGACTGGTCCGCCAACCGGCTCGGCCTGGACCCGCAAGGAGCCTGTGTGCTGCCGCTCGCGACGACCGGCACCCCGGCGGCCGATCATGCCGCCGATACGGATTAGGGCCGATCAGAGCCGATCAGGCACGCGATTGCCGGATGTGGAGAGGGGGAATGTTTGTTGGATCCGGTAGTGTTAACCTCAAGTCTGCACCCGACCCCACCATGGCGAGGTGCCTCGTGTCCCCGTCCGGGACAGACATCCTTCCGGGAGCCCCCCAAGCCGCACTGTGTCTCGTACTTCGTATGCGGGCAGTACGCCGTACGCCGACATTGAGCGGGCCGGGCGGCACGCTCCGGAATTGGTGCGACCACGCCACGTGACACTGGATGCCACGGCCAGGGGAAGCGCCATCACCAGATATCTCTTCCGCCTCTTTGGCGGACCACCGCCCCGGCGCGGTCCACTCGGAACGGACCGAAGCCGGACAGCACAACCGGTCGCCGAGCCAGACAGGCCGACGTCCGCTCCAGGGAAGGACCCTTCGTGAGCGACACCACCGATCTGATGGGCGCACGTGTCGAGGAGACCGCTGCCGCGCCCGCCACGGACGCCTCCGCGCCTGCCACCGGTGCCGGCTCCCGGCGGCGCCGTGGTACCGGCCTTGAGGGCATGGTGCTGGCCGAGCTGCAACAGGTCGCATCCGGCCTCGGCATCAGGGGCACCGCGCGGATGCGCAAGAGCCAGCTGATCGAGGTCATCAAGGAGGCGCAGGCGTCCGGCGGGGCGGCCCCCAAGGCCGAGGCCACCGCCGAGACCAAGCCCAAGCGCCGCACCACCTCCAGGGCCCGTACGGGCGACCCCGCCGGCGAGGCCGACAAGCCCGCGGCGAAGAAGGCGGAGGCGAAGACCGAGGCTCCGGCCGAGCAGGCCGCGACCCAGCAGCAGATCGAGATCCCCGGCCAGCCCACCAAGGCCGGCACCGAGCAGGGCGGCGCCGAGGAGGCCCCGGCCGAGCGCCGGCGCCGCCGGGCCACCGCCGAGGCGGGCAGCCCCGAGACGGTCACCGCCGAGGCCAGGACCGAGTCGCGGTCCGAGACCGCGGCGACCCCCGTGACCCCGGTGAACGGCGCGCAGCAGCCGCAGGGCGACGCCGGTGAGGGCGCCGAGGGCCGCCGCCGGGACCGCCGCGAGCGCGGCCGGGACCGGGATCGCGACCGTGACCGCGGTGACCGCGGTGACCGCGACCGCCGCAACAAGGGCGACGACCAGCAGGGCCAGGGCGGCCAGCAGCAGCGCCAGCAGGGCGGCGGCCAGAGCCCGCAGGGCGGCCAGAGCAGCCAGGGCGGTCAGGGCGGGAACCGCCAGCAGCAGCAACAGCAGGACGACGACGACTTCGAGGGCGGCCGGCGTGGCCGCCGGGGCCGTTACCGGGACCGCCGGGGCCGGCGTGGCCGCGACGAGATCGGCACCAGCAGCAACGAGCCGCAGATCGCCGACGACGACGTCCTGATCCCCGTCGCGGGCATCCTCGACATCCTCGACAACTACGCCTTCATCCGTACGTCGGGCTACCTGCCGGGGCCCAACGACGTGTACGTCTCCCTCGCCCAGGTCCGCAAGAACGGCCTGCGCAAGGGCGACCACGTCACCGGTGCCGTGCGCCAGCCCAAGGACGGCGAGCGGCGCGAGAAGTTCAACGCGCTGGTCCGGCTGGACTCGGTCAACGGCATGGCGCCCGAACACGGCCGCGGCCGACCGGAGTTCAACAAGCTGACCCCGCTGTACCCGCAGGACCGGCTGCGCCTGGAGACCGACCCGGGCGTGCTGACCACCCGGATCATCGACATGGTCTCGCCGATCGGCAAGGGCCAGCGCGGTCTGATCGTGGCCCCGCCGAAGACCGGCAAGACCATGATCATGCAGGCGGTCGCCAACGCGATCACGCACAACAACCCCGAGTGCCACCTGATGGTCGTCCTGGTCGACGAGCGTCCGGAAGAGGTCACCGACATGCAGCGGTCGGTCAAGGGCGAGGTCATCTCCTCGACCTTCGACCGCCCGGCCGAGGACCACACCACGGTCGCCGAGCTGGCCATCGAGCGGGCCAAGCGGCTGGTGGAGCTGGGGCACGACGTGGTCGTGCTGCTCGACTCCATCACGCGTCTGGGCCGTGCGTACAACCTCGCGGCGCCCGCCTCCGGCCGCATCCTCTCCGGTGGTGTCGACTCGACCGCGCTGTACCCGCCGAAGCGGTTCTTCGGTGCCGCGCGCAACATCGAGGACGGCGGCTCGCTGACCATCCTCGCCACCGCTCTGGTCGACACCGGGTCCCGCATGGACGAGGTGATCTTCGAGGAGTTCAAGGGCACCGGCAACATGGAGCTGAAGCTCGACCGGAAGCTCGCCGACAAGCGGATCTTCCCGGCGGTGGACGTCGACGCGTCCGGCACCCGCAAGGAGGAGATCCTGCTCGGCGGCGAGGAACTGGCCGTCGTATGGAAGCTGCGTCGGGTGCTGCACGCGCTGGACCAGCAGCAGGCGATCGAGCTGCTGCTGGACAAGATGAAGCAGACGAAGTCGAACATCGAGTTCCTGATGCAGATCCAGAAGACGACGCCGACGCCGGGGAACGGCGACTGACCGCCCCCCCCGCACGGCCCTGAGGTGGCCGCTCCCCATTCCGGCTGGCTCTTATACACCTCTGACGCAGACGACGAG
>NZ_JBHYUG010000066.1:0-17261 GCF_042749375.1 Streptomyces sp. NPDC059477
CGTCCGAACGGACCGGCCCCCGCGGTGCGTTGTCTCCCGGTATCGCCCGGACGGGGCTGCCCGGGTCCTGGCGTGCGCCCGCCGGTGCTTCTGCGGCACCTGCTCCCGGGACAACCTCAGGGGGATCGAGGGGCGGTGGGACTCGGCCTGGTGGGAGCGGGGCGGCGGGGGTGGCCGCAGGGGATCATGCCTTCGTGGCCTGCGGCGGCGTTTCCTGGTCCTCGCCTGCCGACGCTTCCTTCAGTAGCCCATCCTTCAGTAGCCCATCCTTCAGTGGCCCGTCCTCCGGCAGCCCGTCCTGCGGTTCGCCTGCCGGCTCGTCGGCCGGTTCCTCTTCGAGGGCGAACCCGGGCAGCCACTCCTCCAGTTCGTCCCGCAGTCGGACCGTCGCGCCGAGCTGGCACAGGACACCGATGGTGCTGAGGGTGACGCGGTGTATCAGGAGATAGGCGGGGGGCAGATTGAGCTGCTTGCCGAGCTGGTAGGCGGGAGAGCGGACGTCGCCGATACGGGCGGCCTGGCTGCGCATCCAGCCGCGTGTGAAGGTGAACGACTCCACCAGGGCCGGTTCGATGATCGGCAGGAGATAGTCCAGGACGGCGTCAGGGTCCAGCTCTATCGACTCCTTGACGAAACCCTCCGTGCGGAGCAACTCGTAGACAGCCTCCGCCTCGCCGTCCAGCGTCAGGCGCAGGCTGGTGCCGATCGGGGCGGGCAGGCCGCCGGGGAGCCGGTCGACCGTGCCGAAGTCCAGGACGCCCAGGCGCCAGTCGTCCTCGCCGGCCGGGCCGCCGGGCAGCAGCCGGAAGTTGCCGGGGTGCGGATCGGCGTGCAGCAGGCCCGTGCGGGCCGGGCCGGAGAACAGGAAACGGGCCAGAAGCTGCCCGGCGCGGTCGCGCTGCTCCTCGGTGCCGTCCGAGATGATCTCCGACAGCGGGACGCCGTCGATCCACTCGGTGATCAGCACCTGGTCGCACTGGTGGACCACGGCCGGGACGACGACGTCCGGATCGTCGGCGAACTCCTGCGCGTGTGCCTGCTGGGCCTGGGCCTCCAGGGCGTAGTCCAGCTCCTCGGAGACCCGGTCGCGCAGCTCCGTGATCAGCGGCTTGATGTCCATACCGGGAATGAGCGGACCCAAGAGACGGGAAAAACGGCTCAATTGGTTCAGATCGGACAGTAGGGCCTCGCCTGCGCCCGGGTACTGGACCTTGATCGCGACCTCGCGCCCGTCGTGCCACACGCCACGGTGCACCTGGCCGATCGAGGCCGCGGCGGCGGGCTTGTCCTCGAACTCCAGGAACAGCTCCCGCCAGTCGTCGCCGAGCCGCTCGCCGAGCACCGTGTGCACCGTGCGGGTCGGCATCGGGGGCGCCGCTTCCTGGAGCTTGGTCAGCGCAGCCCGGTACGGTCCTGCGATCTCCTCGGGCAGGGCGGACTCGAAGACGGACAGCGCCTGCCCGAACTTCATCGCGCCGCCCTTCAGCTCGCCGAGCACCTTGAACAGCTGCTCCGCCGTGCGCTGCTGTAGCTCACGGCCGACGATCTCCGCCGATTCGCCCACGATCCGCTTGCCCAGGCCCCAGGTGGCCCGTCCGGCGAAACCGAGCGGGAGCGCTGCGAGCTTGGCGGTCCGGGTGACCGCCTTCCGGGGAAGATCAGACATGCGCCCTCCAAGTGCCGGACGGCCGCGCCGCGCCGGGGGTACGGCATGACGGCTTCGACGACCGTTGCACTGCCATTGTCTCGTGCTGCGGCCCTTCCTCAGAGGTGTGTTCCGTCCTACCTTTTTCCCCGGCGCCGCAGGGGCAGCCGGGATGCGGCCAGACCGGTCGCGCGTGCCACTGGAGAACGGGCAGCGACACCTCCCAGCGGGCGCCCGCGCTCGACGGCACCGCGCCGTCGAGGAAGGCCAGCGCGTGGGCCGCGGCCAGCCCGGCGACCGTCGTGGCCAGGGTCAGATCGCAGGGACGGACCTGGCGCTGCCTGCCGGAACGCCACTGCGTCACCAGCCGGGGCCAGGTGGGGTCGCGGTCCGTGCGGGTCTCCTGGAGACAGCCCGCGCAGCCGGTCTCGCCGGGCAGGACCAGCGGGCCGACCACACCGGTGGCCTCGACGACCCCGGCGTACAGATGCGGCGTACCGGAGGCGAGGAGGGACTGGACGGACTCCGGGGCCGGGGCGTGGACGGCCACGTCGTCGCGCGGGGCGAGGATCACCAGGGACAGTCCCGGGTCGGACGCCTGCCCCGCCGGCCCGGGGCCGTGGCGCGGGGGCCGGTCCGGTGCCGCCCGGCGCACCGCGCGGCGGGCCGCGTCCACCCGGTGCTCTCCCACCGCCTCGACCGGCAGACCGCCCGGGGCCACGTCCCACGGCTCGACCTTGCCGATGTCGCGCACATCGACCTCGCCGACGCCCGCGCCGGACAGCAGCGTCGCCAGCGACACCCCGACCCGGCCCGCGCCCAGCACCCGGACCCGCATCGCGCGCCGGGCCGCGAGCCGGGCCAGGGCCTCACCCGGCTCGGACGTCGTCACGGACAGGGACGCGTGGTCCGGGCGGAGCCGGTCCAGGACCTCCTTCTTCGCGCGCAGGGCGTCGGCGGCCGGGCCACCGCCCCGGGCGTCGTCCAGCAGACCGGAGCGGGCCAGCCGGTCGACGACCGCGTCGACATGGCCGTCCGGCAGATCCATCCGGCGGGCCTCCTCGCGCAGCAGCGGCAGCCCGCGCGTGCCGTTGAGCAGATCGAGGAAATGGCCCGTCGCGGTGTCCATCGGCCCCAGCGTCATCGCGTGCGCCGCCGCCATGCCGAATTGCACGGTGTTGAGATCGCGCCAACCGCGCCGCAGCGCGGATTTCACCATCGGATGCATCACAGGCCCCCGTAGCCCCAGAAAAATCGCGGAACATCCCCGTTCGCCGGTGGAGCCACCACGACCGACCTGCGGTCCGTGCTCCGCCGACGTGAGTCAGGATGCACGGCCGCGCTCTTCGAGGCGGAAAGTTGTCCACAGGCGCCGAGTATTCGTCGTACAAATCAGACGCTTGGTGGGGGATCGGCAACGGAACGGTTCCGGAGTCAAGACTTCACACATGCGCAGCGGGTAACGTCGGGGCGTGCCCGCCGACCCACTGCACAGCGCCGGAACGCCACAGCGCAGCACGACGAGCCAGCCGCCGAGCGGCTCGGGGGTGAGCCCGATCGAGGTACGCAGGAGCGCCCGTCGACGACGGACGGTCTCGGCGTACCGCGAGGGCGATCGCACCGTGGTGCTCATCCCTGCCCGGATGTCCGAGGCCGAGGAACAACGCTGGGTGAGCGTCATGCTGGACAAGCTGGCGGCCCAGGAGAGCAAGCGCCTGATCGGCGACGCCGAGCTGGCCGAGCGCGCCGAGCGGCTGTCGGCCCAGTGCTTCGACGGCCGGGCCCGGCCCACCTCGGTGCGCTGGGTCACCAACCAGAACACCCGCTGGGGCTCGTGCACCCCCTCCGACGGCAGCATCCGGCTGTCCCACCGGTTGCAGGGCATGCCCGAGTACGTCGTCGACTACGTCCTCGTCCATGAACTCGCCCACCTGCTGGTGCCCGGCCATGGCCCGCGCTTCTGGCGGCTGCTGGAGGCGTATCCGCGCACCGAACGGGCGCGCGGCTATCTGGAGGGCGTGGTGGCGGCCGACCGGCTGCCGCATCCGCCGGGCACGCGCCAGGAACAGGGAGAGCGCGAGGACGACGGAGAAGACGGAGCAGGCGGAGAAGGCGGGGGCAATGGGGAAGAGGGCGCGGACGGCGACAGCGGGGAACACGGAGACTTCGGTGAGCGTGGGGAATGAGCCGCCCGCGCGGGCGTGATTTTCTGTGCGCGTCCAATGAGCGCCTTTCCGCGGACATCCACTGAGCGCACCCGCGCGGTGATCTCTCCGTGTCCGGGAGTCTGCGTTCTGTACCGGGTCTGTACCGACTTCGTCCGTTGTCCGGGATTGCCGTTAGCCTGACGCGACGCACTCGCATTCGGGATGGGGGACGGTCGTAACGCATGGCCAGGGAATTCCAACGCGGCCACAAGGCCAAGATCAGTGATCTCACCGCGGGGACCGATCTGTATGTAGGCGTGCAGATCTCGGGGCCCGGACTGAGCTTCGACATCAGTTGTTTCGGGCTCGACGCCGACGAACGGCTCTCCGACGACCGGTACTTCGTCTTCTTCAATCAACCGAAGTCCCCCGAGGAGTCCCTTCAGCAGCTGGGCGCGCAGGCGGGCGACAGTGAGTCGTTCCGGGTCACCCTCGACCGGATACCGCCGCAGATCCAGAAGCTGTCGTTCGCGGCGTCGCTCGACGGCGACGGGCAGCTGTCGCAGATCGCCCCCGGATACATCCGGATCGTGGCGGGCGGCGAGGAGGTGGCCCGGTACTCCTTCAACGGTTCGGAGTTCTCCACCGAACGCGCCGTGATGCTCGGCGACTTCTACCTCAAGGACGTCTGGCGGTTCGCCGCCGTCGGCCAGGGCTTCGACGGCGGGCTGGACGCGCTGCTGAAGAACTTCGGCGGCGAGGTGATGGAGGAGGAGGCGCCCGCCGCGCCCGAGCCGCAGGCCGCCGCCGCGCCCGGGTTCGCGCCGCCCGCCTTCGGGGCACCGACGGCACCCGCAGCGCCCACCCCCGCCCCGGCCCCGGCGCCCATACCGGCCCCCGCTCCGGCCCCGGCCCCCGCGCCCGCCCAGGGCTTCGCTCCGCCCCCCGGCGCCACCCCGCCGCCCGCTCCGGCCCCCCACGTGCATGCCGCGCCGACCATCGCCGCGCCGCTGCACACCCCGGCCGCCGGGACGGTCCCGCCACCGGCCGCGCCGCCCGCCGCTCCGCAGGCGCCCCAGGGCGGTCCGTTCACACCCCCCGGCGGTGCCCCCGCCGGCGGTCCCTTCACACCGCCGCCCGGCACCGGCGCCCCGGCGGGCGGTCCGTTCACCCCGCCGCCCGGTGGCCCCTTCACGCCGCCCCCCGGCGGGGTCGCCTTCCCCGGCCAGGCCCAGCCCTTCGGCGGCGGTGTCCAGCTCGCGCCCGTCCCCCCGGAGGCCGGGCTGGGGGTCGTGCTGGCGAAGTACGCCGAGGCGCCCGTGGGCGACCGCTGGACCGAGCAGAACCCCGAGCTGGTGCGGGCGACCCTCACCAAGGGCGCCAACATCCTCGCCAAGCAGGGCAGCATGGTCGCCTACCAGGGCGACATCGACTTCGCGCACAAGGGCTCCGGACTGCTCGGCAAGCTCACCGGGCAGCTCACCGGCCAGGGCATGGCCCTGATGCGCTGCTCCGGCGACGGCGAGGTGTTCCTCGCCGACGAGGCCAGCCGGCTCTTCGTGATCCGGCTCCAGGGCGAGCAGATCTACACCAGCGCGCGGGGCGTGCTCGCCTTCGACGAGGCCCTGGACACCGAGATCCGCCGGATCGAGGGCGCCGGACTGCCCGGCGGCGGTCTGTTCAGCATGCTCTTCTCCGGCACGGGCGCGGTCGTCGTCAAGACGCGCGGCGTGCCGGTCGTGCTGCCCGTGGGACCGGCCACCTATGTGGACGGCAACGCCGTCATCGCCTGGTCCGCGGGCGCGCAGGCGGTCACCACGACCTCGCTCAGGCTGCGCCGCTCCGGCTACGCCCGGCAGACCTCGGAGGCGGTCAACCTCCAGTTCCGGGGCGCTCCCGGCAACTTCGTCGTCGTCCAGCCCTTCGAGGTGTGAGGCAGTCCATGGACCTCCAGTCACTTCACGCGCAGCGCCCGGCGCCCACGGGCGTCCGGATGGGCGTGCACAACGCCAAGACGCTCAAGGTCACCATGGTCAGCGGCCAGGACCTGTACGCCAAGGCCGGCTCGATGATCGCGTACGACGGCTATGTGCAGTTCGACGCGGCCCCCGGCACCCTGCGCCGCACCGCCGAGGAGATGGTCACCGGCGAGGGCGGCAAGCTGATGCTGTGCCGCGGCGACGGCGAGCTGTACCTCGCGGACTACGGCGGCGAGGTCCTCGTCGTCCATCTGAACAACGAGGCGATCTCCGTCAACGGCCCCACCCTGCTGGCCTGCGACGCCTCCCTCGGGCTCACCATCGAGCCGGTCAAGGGCCTCGCCAAGCTCTCCGGCTCCGGACTGACCAACCTGGTCATCCGCGGCACCGGCTGGGTCGCCCTGGTCACCCGTGGGATGCCGATCTCCCTCGACTGCGCCGAGCGCGAGACCTATGTCGACCCGGACGCGCTGATCGCCTGGACCGACGGTCTCGACATGAAGGCCCGCCGCACCATGAAGGCGAGCGCGCTGATCGGGCGCGGCAGCGGCGAGGCGTTCCAGATCGGGTTCAAGGGACGGGGTTTCGTGGTCGTCCAGCCCAGCGAGGACACCGGCGACCGTTTCAAGATCCGTGGCTGACCGGGGCTGAGAGGAGCACCAGCACAATGCACAGCACACTCTTCACGCACATCCCGGTGGAGCACACCGCGCGCTACACACTCCAGAACCCGCAACTGCTCAAGACCGACGTCACCCTCGGCTCCGGCCCCGTGCTCGCCCGGCAGGGCGCCATGGTCGCCTTCGAGGGGCAGGTTGAGTTCACGAGCCAGTACCGCGACCGCAGCTGGCGCAACATCGAGCGGGTGACCGACGAGCAGCTCGACCTGATGCGCTGCAAGGGCAACGGGATCGTCTACCTCGCCAACTTCGCCCAGTACCTGCACATCATGGACGTCGGCCGGGGCATCACCGTGGACAGCTCCGCCGTGCTCGCCTTCGACGGCTCGCTGAACGTGGGCATCGTCGCCATCGACAGCGCCGTGGAGGTCGCCTCGGCGGGCGCCTACAACCTGGAGCTGTCCGGCGCCGGACAGGTCGTCCTGATGACCTCCGGCGAGCCGCTGGTCCTGGAGGTCACTCCCGAGAAAAACATCTGCTGCGACTCGGACGCCGTCATCGCCTGGTCCACGTCCCTGCGCACCCAGCTCCAGGCGCCGACCTCCACCTCCGCGGTGTGGCGCCGCCGCGGTTCCACCGGCGAGGGCTGGGAGATGCACTTCTCCGGCACCGGGCACGTCCTGGTGCAGCCCAGCGAACTGCTGCCGCCGCAGCACCTGCGCACCTCGGGAGTGCTCGGCCAGTTCGGCATGGGCTCGGGCGGCCTGAGCGGAAACTCCCTCGGGGGCAGCCGCAACTGACCCGCCGCGCGCAAGGACGTCAAGAGGGCGCCGAGAGCGCGCCCAGCAGACGTGTAAGGGGCGATCGCCATTGCGGTCGCCCCTTACTTCATCGGTAACGCCCCCGCGCTCACCCGCCGCCGTCCAGCCGCTCCCGCGTCGCCTCCAGCAGCCGTACGACGGATTCGTCCGCCACGTCCGCGACCTCGGCGTAGGCGAACCAGCGCACGTCGAGGGACTCGTCGCTCACCGTGTGCAGCGCGTCGGCGGGTGCCAGCGCCGCGTACTGGACGTCGTGGTGGCGGTGGCAGGGCGGGGGGATCGGATGGCTGTCCAGGCGCACCGGGCCGCCCGGCAGCAGGCTCAGCCCGGTGATGCCGGACTCCTCGGTGGCCTCCCGCAGGGCCGCCCCCGCGAGGGAGAGGTCGCCCGGCTCGCAGTGGCCGCCCATCTGGAGCCACATCCGCAGCTTCCTGTGCAGGGTCAGCAGCACGCGCCCGTGCGGGGGGTCGATCACCAGCGCGCTCGCGGTGACATGGCCCGCGTGGCAGGACTTCCACATGCCGTCGGGGTGGGCGGCGAGGTGGTCCAGGTAGGACCGGCGCAGCTCGTCCTGGTGCCCGGACCGGTCCTCGTAGCCCTTGAGCACGAGGACCGTGTCGTCGTACAGGTTCACGCGGTGCCGTCGCCCTTGCTGTCGTCGCCCTCGGGGTCGTCCGGCTCGTCCTTCTTCAGGTCGGGCTTGCCGGTGGAGCCGCTGCGGCCGTCCGCCGCCTCGCCGAGCATCTTGTCCAGCTCGGAGAAATCGATCTGCTCGCGGTGCACGAAACCGTCCGGGTCGTCCAGGTCGGAGGCGGTCGGCAGCATGTCCGGGTGGCTCCACAGGGCATCCCGGCCGTCCACCCCGCGCGCGTCCGTGAGCGACGCCCACAGTCGGGACGCGTCCCGCAGCCGGCGCGGGCGCAGCTCCAGGCCGATCAGCGTGGCGAACGTCTGCTCGGCCGGGCCACCGCTCGCGCGGCGGCGGCGCAGGGTCTCGCGCAGGGCGTCGGCGGACGTCAGACGGGGCTTGGCGGCGGTGTGCACCACCGCGTCGACCCAGCCCTCCACCAGCGCCAGAGCCGTCTCCAGACGGGCCAGGGCCGCCTTCTGCGCAGGCGTGTCCTCCGGCTGGAACATGCCCTGCTGGAGCGCCTGCTGCAACTCCTCGGGGTTCTGCGGGTCGAACTGGCCGACCACGTCCTCCAGCTTCGCCGTGTCGACCTTGATCCCGCGCGCGTAGCCCTCGACCGCGCCGAACAGATGCGCGCGCAGCCAGGGCACGTGGGCGAAAAGACGCTGGTGGGCGGCCTCGCGCAGGGCGAGATACAGCCGCACCTCGTCCTTGGACACGCCGAGGTCCTTGCCGAACGCCTCGATGTTCAGCGGCAGCAGCGCGGCCTTGCCGGTCGGCGTGAGCGGCAGGCCGATGTCCGTCGAGCCGACGACCTCGCCCGCGAGCACGCCGACGGCCTGCCCGATCTGCGTGCCGAACATGGCGCCGCCCATGGAGCGCATCATGCCGATCAGCGGGCCGGCCATGGCCTGCATCTCCTCGGGAAGGATGTCGCCCATGGCGCCGCCCACCCGCTCGGCGACCGGGTCGACCAGCTCCTTCCAGGCGGGCAGCGTGGCCTCGACCCACTCCGCGCGGCTCCAGGCGACCGCGGAGCCCGCGCCGGACGGCAGCGAGGTCGCGTCGTCCAGCCACAGGTCCGCCAGCCGGACCGCCTCCTGCACGGCGGTGCGCTCGGCCGGGCCGACGCTCGCGTCCTTGACGCCGTCGGCGGTGCCCTGGGACACCGTCTGGCGGGCGATCTGCTTGGCCATGTCCCAGTTCACCGGGCCGCCCTCGTAGGAGAGCATCTGGCCGAGCTGCTGGAACGCGGCGCCCAGGTCGGTGGGGTTCAGTGAACCGAACATGGCAGCGAGCGGATTGTCCGCCCCGGGGCCGCCGGCCCCGAAACCGAACGGGTTGGCCGGTCCCTGACCACCACCGCTCTGCTGGTCCTTCTTCTTGCCCTCGTCGCCGTCGTCCGGCTCCTCCGGCGGAAGGCCGAATCCGAATGGGGTGTCACTCACGGGATTCCTCGGCTGGTTAAGGCCACCGTTTCTTTCCGGCGGCACGACTGCCCGACAACACCACCCAGCCTAGACACCCCGGACGGATAGGGCCTCGGTGCTTCGCCCACAGCAGCGCTGCGGCAGGATGGATGCCACCTGGTACGTACGCGTCACGTGCGCGTATCGCGCTACGTAAGTAGACAACCGCTGGAGACGCCCGGTGAGTTCCCCAGATCCGCAGGTTCGCGCACCGCGAAACCACTCAACCCCCTCGCCGCCCGCGGCGCCGTCGTCGCCGTCCGCCGAGCGGCGCCCAGCCGCCCCCGCGGCCCGCGCGGGCGAGTCGGGCGGCGGGCGCGGGCCCGTCGTCGCGGTCACCGGCGCGGCGACCGGCGTGGGCGCGCTGCTCACCGCGCGGCTCGCCGCGTCCGAGGAGGTCAGACAGGTCGTCGCCATCGACGAGCGGCGCGGCGAGTGCGCGTCCGCGCGGTGGCACATCCTGGACGTACGGGACCCGGCGATCGCGGAGAAGCTGCGGGGCGCGGATGTCGTCGTGCATCTGGCGCTCGACCTGGATCTGGAGACGGACCCCGCCGCGCGGACCGCGTACAACGTCCGGGGGACGCAAACCGTCCTGACCGCGGCAGCGGCGGCCGGGGTGCACCGGGTGGTGCTGTGCACCTCGGCGATGGTCTACGGGGCGCTGCCGGACAACGAGCTGCCCCTGTCGGAGGACGCGGAGCTGCGGGCGACGGCGGAGGCGACGGGCGTCGGGGATCTCCTGGAGATCGAGCGGCTGGCCCGGCGCGCTCCCCGGGCGCATCCGGGGCTGAATGTCACCGTGGTGCGGCCCGCGATCCTCGTCGGAGGCACCGACACCGCGCTGACCAGGTATTTCGAGTCCCCACGGCTGCTGGTGGTGGCCGGCTCGCGGCCCGCCTGGCAGTTCTGCCACGTCGAGGATCTGTGCGGGGCGCTGGAGTACGCCGTCCTGGAGAAGGTCGAGGGCGAACTGGTCGTCGGGTGCGACGGGTGGCTGGAGCAGGAGGAGGTCGAGGAGCTGAGCGGCATCCGGCGGATGGAGCTGCCGTCGGCGGTCGCGCTGGGCGCGGCGGCCCGGCTGCACCGGATCGGCCTGACGCCGTCCCCCGCGGGCGACCTCGCGTACACGATGTACCCCTGGGTGGTCAGCGGCAGCCGCCTCCATGACGCCGGCTGGCGGCCCCGGTGGACCAACGAGGAGGTCCTCGCCGAGCTGCTGGACGAGGTCTCCGGGCGGCACACGGTCGCCGGACGGCGCCTGGGCCGCAAGGACGCGACGGCCGCGGGCGCCGCCGGGGCGACGGTGGCGCTGCTGGGCGCGGCGGCGGTGGTACGGCGGGCGCGCAAGGCACGACGCCGGATGTGACCCCGCCGTGGGGCTGACCGGCGCCCAGGTCGGATTCGTCGCGGGGCTGACCGGCGCCTATGGCGGACTCGTCGCGGGCTGACCGGCGGCCGGGGTGGATTCGTCGCGGGGCTGACCGGCGCCTATGGCGGACTCGTCGCGGGCTGACCGGCGGCCGGGGTGGATTCGTCGCGGGGCTGACCGGCGCCTATGGCGGACTCGTCGCGGGCTGACCGGCGGCCGGGGCGGACTCGTCGCAGGGCAGACCGGCGTCCCAAGGCGGACCGATCGCAAGGCTGACCGGCGTCCCAGGCGCCCTAGGAGCGTCCCGCGCGCGTGGCTCACCGCAGCCGCACAGGGGACCGCGCCACCAGCCCTGACCCGCTCCCCACGCCGCGAGTGAAAACGGTATTCCACACTCCGGCATCCGTCAGGCACGATGGGCGCATGGCTGCTACCCACGATCACCCCGGCGAGCGGGCCGCCGCCGAGCCCGTCAAGCTGATCGGCGTACGCGAGACACCGCTCTCCCTCGACGAGGTCTTCGCGGCCGTCGGTGACGCCGCCGCGGGCGGGATCGCGCTGTTCGTGGGGACCGTGCGGAACCACGACGGGGGCGCCGGTGTCGACGCGCTCGGCTACTCCTGTCACCCGTCCGCCGAGAGCGAGATGCGCAGGGTCGCCGAGACGGTCGCCGCCGAGTACCCGGTGCGGGCGCTCGCCGCGGTGCACCGGGTGGGTGATCTCGCGGTCGGTGATCTCGCGGTGATCGTCGCCGTGTCCTGTCCGCACCGGGCCGAGGCCTTCGACGCCTGCCGGATGCTGATCGACACCCTCAAGCACGAGGTGCCCATCTGGAAGCACCAGTCCTTCTCCGACGGCACCGAGGAATGGGTCGGCGCCTGCTGAATCCGCCCGGCCCCCGGATCCGCACCACCCCCGCCGCCCCGACCAACCCCCTTGCACCCCCTCCGCTTGCGTAACCGCACCCCTGCCGCGAGCGTTGTCAGTGCGGATGGTTAATCTGCTGATCAGTCAGTTTCATTCCGTTGCGGACTCATCTGGGGTTGGGAGGTCGGAATGGCGGCGCTCGCCTGGTTGCTGATTCCGTTGGTGGCCGCGATCGCCGCGGGGTTGTGGGGAAGCTGGGCCAGCCGTACCCGCAAGGCCCGCAGTGACGGCCCCGAGCTGGATGGATACGCCCGCTTCCGCGCGGCGATGGAGCGGTCCCACACGCATACGGTGGGGGCGAACGCGTCGGCCGTGAAGGTGAAGGCCGCGGACGTGGTCGAGGACTCCAGAGCGGGCTCCTGACCCGGCCGGACGCCCTGACGGTGCGCTGACAGAAGCGTCCCGTACTGTCTGACCATGCCACGCCGTACCGTGACGATGCTCGCGTCCACCCTGATGCTGATCGCGCTGCTGTGCGCCGGAGTGCTCATCAAGGTCCCGTACTCGGAGATGTCCCCGGGGCCGACGGTGAACACGCTGGGGGACCACGACGGCGAGCCCGTGCTCCAGATCTCCGGACACGAGACATATCCCACGGACGGCCATCTCAACATGACCACGGTCCGCGTCACCAGCGCCGACTACCGGATGAACCTCGTCGAGGCGGTCTACGGCTGGCTCGCCCACGACAACAAGGTCGTGCCGCACGACACGCTCTACCCGGACGGCCAGACCGAGGAGCAGTCGACCCAGGAGAACGCCGAGGAATTCAGCCAGTCCCAGGAGAGCGCCAAGGTCGCCGCCCTGGAGGAGCTGGACATCGAGGTGCAGTCCTGGGTGATCGTCTCCACCGTCGTCAAGGACTCCCCGGCCGAGGGCGTGCTGCACGCGGGCGATGTGATCAAGGCCGTGGACGGTACGGAGGTCAAGGCGCCGGCCGATGTCGCCGAGCTGGTGACCAAGCACAAGCCGGGCGAGGACGTCGTCTTCACCATCGTGCCCGCCAAGGAGCAGGCCGACGCGGAGAAGGAGAACCGGCAGCCGACCCGGACCGAGCAGGTCACGATCAAGACGGCCGCCTCGGACGACACCGGTGAGGAGCGGGCCATCGTCGGCATCTCCGCCGGGACCGACCACACCTTCCCGTTCACCATCGACATCAAGCTCGCGGATGTGGGCGGGCCGAGCGCGGGGCTGATGTTCGCGCTCGGCATCTACGACAAGCTCACGCCGGGCAGCCTCACCGGAGGCTCGTTCGTCGCCGGGACCGGGACCATCGACGACGACGGCAAGGTCGGTCCGATCGGCGGCGTCGAGATGAAGACGGTCGGCGCGCGCGAGAAGGGCGCCCAGTACTTCCTGACGCCCGCCGACAACTGTGCCTCCGCCGTCCAGGACACGCCCGAGGGGCTCACCCTCGTCAAGGTGGCGACCATGGACGACGCGCTCAACGCCCTCAAGGACATCCGCGACGGCGACACCGCCGACCTGCCCACCTGCACGGCGAAGGGCTGACGGGCGCCGGTCATCGAAGACGGGCCCCGGCCCTCCAGGGGCTTGCCCCGCCCTCCCGGACCGGCCCCGTCGTCGGAAGCCTGCCTCGGCCCTCGAAGGCCGGCCCCCGTCCTCCAGGGCCGGCCCCCTCCGTCGAAGGCCGGCCCCGATCCTCGAACCAGGGCCGACCCCCGCCGTCGAGAGCCGGCCCCGATCCGCGAAGGCCGACCCCAGATCCACGAAGGCCGAACCCAGGTCCGCGAAGGGCCGGACTCAGTCCTCGAAGGTCGCCGAGAGCGCCTCCGCCAGCCCCGGCACCAGTTCCGACCCGGTGACCACCTCCGTCGGGGTGTCCTTGGCGCGCAGCCTGAGGGCCGAGTCGCGGGCGCCGTCGCGCAGCACCGCGACCGTCATCCGGACCTCCTGGCGACGGGGATGTTCGGCCACCCACTTCGCCAGCGCGGCCTCGTCCAGATCCTGCGGGACCTGGGCCTCGGCGGACGGCGGCAGCATCAGCCGCTCCACGCTCAGTGCGCATCCGGCCACCGCGTCCGGCCAGGCGATGGTCGCCAGGAACTCGTCCAGCGGCTTGTCCGTTGCCATCTCGTCCTGCTCGATGGGGGTGAGGCCGGCGCTCTCCTGCTCCTCACCGAGACCGAGCTGGGCGGCGAGGGAGGGTTCTTGAACGCGAAGCCGGGCGGTGTCGACAAGGGCGAAGAGACGGGCGGGCTGGTCCCAGCCGAGGCCGGAGACGTACTCGTCGATCTCCAGTACGGCCCGGGTGAGCGGGCTCGCCGCCATGGGGGTGTTGGACATGGTCACAATCCTGCCTCGTTCTCCCCCGAAATCGGGAACCGAGTAAAGCGTGAGTAAGTTGCATAGATGAGGGCCTACGATCACCGGGCCCTTTCGGCGGTCCGAAAAAGGCGGGCCGGACAGATCAACAGCGACTTTCGAGGTGCACACCTTGGCTTTCCAGATGCCGGACCGCGGCGGAGGCCCGACGGGGCCACGGATCAGAGTGGGCCGACCGTCCCGGCGTGTCCGGACCCTGCTCATGACGCTGGGCGTCCTCGCCGTCCTCGGCATGGCGTTCACCATGTTCGCGGGGTTCTGGACGGACTGGCTCTGGTACCGGTCGGTTAACTATTCATCGGTCTTCACCACCACCCTGTGGACCAAGATCGGACTCTTCTTCGTCTTCGGCCTGCTGATGGCCCTGGCGGTCGGCTTCAACATCTGGCTGGCCCACCGGCTGCGCCCCCCGCTGAGCGCGATGTCGATGGAGCAGCAGAACCTCGACCGCTACCGGATGGGGATCGCTCCCTTCAAGAAGTGGCTGCTGTTCGGGATCACCGCGCTGGTCGGCCTGATCGCCGGCGCCTCCGCCACCGGGCAGTGGCGGACCTGGCTGATGTGGGTCAACGGCGTGCCCTTCGGGCAGAAGGACCCCCAGTTCAACCTGGACGTGTCGTTCTACGCCTTCGACCTGCCCTGGTACCGGTTCCTGCTGGGCTTCGGCTTCGCCGCGGTGATCCTCTCCGTGATCGCCGCCGCCCTGACCCACTACCTCTACGGCGGGCTGCGCATCACCAGCCCGGGCGCGCGCGCCACCGGAGCGGCCACCGGCCATCTGTCGGTGCTGATCGGCATCTTCGTCGCCCTGAAGGCGGTCGCGTACTGGCTGGACCGGTACGGCCTGGCGGTCAAGTCCAGCGACTTCAAGGCGACGGACAACTGGACGGGCCTGAGGTACGTCGACGCGAACGCGTATCTGCCGGCCAAGACGATCCTGTTCTGCATCGCCGTGATCTGCGCCCTGCTGTTCTTCGCCACGCTGTGGCGGCGCACCTGGCAGCTGCCGGTCATCGGCTTCGGTCTGCTGGTGCTCTCGGCGATCCTGATCGGCGGGCTCTACCCGGCGATCGTGCAGAAGTTCCAGGTCCAGCCCAATGAGCAGGCCAAGGAAGCTCCGTACGTCGCCAAGAACCTGGAGGCGACGCGCGAGGCCTACGACATCGAGGACGCCCAGGTCACCGACTACGACGGCAAGAGCGACACCGAGGACCTCACCACGCTGCGGGACGACGTCGACCAGACGGCCAGCATCCGCATCATGGACCCGAACATCATCTCGCCGACCTTCCAGCAGCTCCAGCAGATGCGGCAGTACTACGCGTTCCCGACCAACCTGGACGTGGACCGCTACAGCGAGAACGGCGTGGAGCAGGACACCGTCATCGGTCTGCGCGAGCTGAACCTCGCGGGCGTGGACAAGCAGAACTGGATCAACACCCACTTCCGCTACACCCACGGCTACGGCGTGGTCGCCGCCGAGGGCACCGCGGTCGACTCCGAGGGCCGCCCGGTCTTCACCGAGTCCGACCTGCCCTCCCAGGGCGAGCTGGGCGAGTACGAGCAGCGGGTCTACTACGGCGAGAAGACCACCGAGTACTCGATCGTCGGCGGTCCCCAGAAGGAGATCGACTACTCCGACGACAGCGGTGAGAAGAGCTACACCTACCAGGGCGACAGCGGGGTCAGTCTCTCCAACCCGCTCAACCGGGCGGCGTACGCGGTGGCGTTCGGCGAGCCGCAGATCCTCTACTCCGGGGCGATCGGCGAGGGCTCGCAGGTCCTGTACAACCGCACGCCGAAGGAACGGGTCGAGGCCGTGGCGCCCTGGCTGACCATCGACGGTGACGCCTACCCGGCGGTCGTCGACGGCCGGATCCAGTGGATCGTCGACGCGTACACGACCACCAACGGCTACCCGTACGCCTCGCGCACCACCCTCGGCGACACCACGGCGGACTCGCTGACGGCGGCGAACGACTCCCGCGCGGTGGTGGCTCAGGAGAACCAGGTCAACTACATCCGCAACTCGGTGAAGGCGACCGTCGACGCGTACACCGGCGAGGTCAAGCTCTTCGAGTGGGACACCCAGGACCCGGTCCTCAAGACCTGGATGAAGGCGTTCCCGGGCACGGTCGAGCCGCGCGGCGAGATCAGCGACGAACTGATGGCGCATCTGCGGTACCCGCAGGACCTGTTCAAGGTCCAGCGCGAGCTGCTGACCCGCTACCACGTCCAGGACGCCAACACCTTCCTCAGCGGCAGCGAGGTGTGGCAGGTCCCGGACGACCCGACCAACAAGTCGGGCAGCGCGGTGCCGCCGTACTACCTCAGCATGAAGATGCCCGACCAGGAGCAGCAGGCGTTCTCGCTGACGACGACGTTCACCCCCAACGGGCGTGACAACCTCAGCGCGTTCATGACGGTCGACGCGGAAGCCGGTACCGACGACTACGGCAAGATCAGAATTCTCAAATTGCCGACCAGCACGACCGTCGACGGACCCAAACAGGTGCAGAGCCAGTTCAACTCCGAACAGGACATCGCCGAGCAGATCAGACTTCTGCAAGGCGGCGACTCGGAGGTCGAGTACGGCAATCTGCTGACCGTGCCCCTGGACGGCGGTCTGCTGTACGTGGAGCCCGTCTACGTCCGCGGTGGCGGGCTGAAGTACCCGCTGCTGCGCAAGGTGCTGGTCTCCTACGGCGGCAACACGGCCTTCGAGGACACCCTGGACGAAGCGCTCAACAAGGTGTTCGGCGCCGAGGGGACGGCACCGCAGCCACCACCGGACACCGGTACGGACCCCGAGCAGCCACCGCCGCCGCCGACGTCGGACAACCCGACGGTCCAGCAGGCGCTGGACGACGCCCAGAAGGCGTTCGACGAGGGCCAGGAAGCCCTCAAGAACGGTGACTGGGAGGCGTACGGCCGGGCGCAGACGGAGCTGGAGGCCGCGCTCAAGCGGGCCGAGGACGCGCAGGCGAGCGGTTCCGGCGGCGCCAGCCCGAGCCCGAGCGCGAGCCCGTCCGGTGGTGCCGGCCCCGGTGCCGATTCCAGTCCCAGTCCGTCCGGCAGTCCGGACACCGGCTGACCGGCTTGATCGAATAGCTGCTCCCGCGCCGTGGTACGGTTCTCACACAACGGCGCGGGGTGGAGCAGCTCGGTAGCTCGCTGGGCTCATAACCCAGAGGTCGCAGGTTCAAATCCTGTCCCCGCTACTCAAGTCGACGCCCAGGGCGTGTGACGGCGAAGGGGCGGGGGAGAAAAAAATACGGGGCGTGGGGAGGTTGGGGAGCAG
>NZ_JBHYUG010000066.1:17271-32103 GCF_042749375.1 Streptomyces sp. NPDC059477
CCCGCGAGCGCCGGCCCTAAAACCCCCCCGCGCCCGACCATAAAACCCCCCCCCCCACACCCCCCCCCCCCCCCCGGGGCGCCGCCCCCCGCCCCCCCCAACCACCACGCCCGCCCCCCCTTCGTGCTGTGCGAACGCATGTGCCGGGACAGTGCCGGGACACGGGTCGCCGTGCCGCCGTGGAGAGTTGGGAAAGCTGTGTTTGACTTGTCTCTCTGTGGGCATGTCGACAAAACGCCGAAGTGACTTCACTGGCTGCGGTATACCAGGTGTACCCAGGTTGTTGGTGGTGCGACGATGGACGTTATGGGGGACAAGGCAACTCTGTTGGATACAGGGCGTTTTGTGCAGCCTTCCGACCGGGAAGCGATCGATTCCAGACAGGGTGGAATCGGGACGGACCGGGGTGATACGGGACAGGCTGCTGAGGAGGCACGTACCCGCGCCGCCGCCGAGGCCGGTGAGGTCGAGGCGATGAGCGTCCTCGGGGCCATGCTGCTGCGCCGGGGCGATCTCGACGGAGCCGAGCCCCAGCTGCGGGCCGCCACCGCCGCCGGGGACCGGGCCGCCGCCAACAACCTCGGAGTCCTGCTGCACCAGCGCGGCTACGCCGACGAGGCCGCCGGATGGTGGCGGGTCGCCGCCGTCGCCGGATCAGCCGCCGCCGCGCACGCGCTCGGGCGGTACCACCGTGAGCGCGGCGACGAGCCGGCCGCCGAGTACTGGCTGCGCCAGTCCGCCGAACAGGGCCATGTGCTGGGCGCGTACGCCCTCGCCGATCTGCTGGAGCACCGCGGCGACGCCGCCGCCGAGCAGTGGATGCGGGCCGCCGCCGAACACGGCCACCGGGAGGCGGCGTACCGTCTCGCCCGCGAGCTGGACCGGCGGACGCTGCGCGAGGGGGCCGACAGCGGCGCCGGGCGGGCCTGCGCCCAGGAGGCCGAGCAGTGGTACCGGCAGGCCGCCGCGCGCGGGCACCGCCGGGCCGCGCTCCAGCTCGGCGCGATCCTGGAGCGGCGCGGCGAGCTGAAGGAGGCCGGGCGCTGGTATCTGACGTCCGCCAAGGACGGTGAGGCGCGGGCCGCCTGCGCGCTCGGGTTCCTGCTGCGCGACGCCGGGGACAGCGAGAACGCGGCCGTGTGGTGGCTCAGGGCCGCCCAGGACGGCGACGGCAACGCCGCCAACGCGCTGGGCGCGCTGCACGCCGAGCGCGGTGAGACCCAGACCGCCGAGCGCTGGTACCGGGCCGCGATGGACGCCGGGGACATCAACGGCGCCTACAACCTCGCGCTGCTCTGCGCCGAGCAGGGCCGCACCGCCCAGGCCGAGCAGTGGTACCGGCGCGCGGCCTACGCCGGGCACCGGGAGGCCGCCAACGCGCTCGCCATCCTGCTGCTCCAGGGCGGCGACACGACCGGCGCCGAGCCGTGGTTCTCCAAGGCGGCGGAGGCCGGGAGCGTCGACGCCGCCTTCAACCTCGGGATCCTGTACGCGGGCCGGGGCGCCGACACGGACGCCCTGGGCTGGTACGAGCGGGCCGCCTCCGCCGGGCACACCGACGCGGCGCTCCAGGTCGGCATCGCCCGGCTGCGCGAGGGCGACGAGCGCGAGGCCGAGCGGCATCTGCGGTGGGCCGCCGGCGGGGGCAGCGCGGAGGGGGCGTACCGGCTCGCCGCCGTGCTCGACGCCCGGCGCCCGCCCGTCTCGCCGCACGAACTGGGCGAGCCGGCGCACCGCAAGACCGAGTGCGAGGAGTGGTACGAGCGGGCCGCGTCCCAGGGGCACCGCCGGGCGCAGGTGCGGGTCGGCATGCTCGCCGCCGCGCGCGGCGATGTGGTGGAGGCGGCGCACTGGTACCGGGCCGCCGCCGAGGCCGGCTCCCGCAACGGCGCCTTCAACCTCGGGCTGCTGCTGGCCCGCGAGGGCAGCGAGCCCGAGGCGGCGGTGTGGTGGACCCGTGCCGCCGACGCCGGTCACGGCCGCGCGGCCCTGCGCCTCGCCCTCGTCTACGCCCGCCGCGGCGAACTGGCCGAGGGCCAGCGCTGGGCCGACCGCGCGGTCACCCTGGGCCCGGCCGAGGTGGCGGAACGGGCGGCACGGCTGCGGGACGCTCTGCGGGAGGAGTTGTCGGCGTGACGGGGTCCCCCGTGCGTCGGGCCCGCGCGGCCTGAGGGTCTCGCGGGGCGGTGGTTGTCGCGGAGGTTGTCGAGGGCCCGAACGTGCGCTTCGGCCGTGGGGCGGCAAGGAGTCGCCGTAGGAACACCTGGAGCCCTGACCCACCGGCCGACCGGCAAAGGCGCCGGGGTCTCCATGAGCCCGTATGGAGACCCCGGCGCCGGGACCGGTCGGCGGCGCAGCCGACCGGTGGCCTTGATCAGCCCACCCGTTCTCCATGGCTCGCCTCCCCGTGTTCTACCCGGGGCGGGGTGTTCCGTCGGGGGAGTCGGGCCGGCGGAGGGAGCGGCGGCCGGCCGGGCTCGACGGTCGTGTGCAGTTCGGGGCGGCGGGCGAGGAGTTCGGGGTGGGGTCGTCCTGACATGCCGTCAGGAATCGGTGCAGGGACCTCAGCAGGAGGAACAGGCTGTCGTCCTCGGCGTCCTTCGTGCCCTTGAGACCCGGCCGGTGTCGTTTCACCGTCGGGTCCCCTCGCCGTACTGCTGGGCGGCCCACTCGTCCTCCGGGCCCCAGTCCCCGGCGCCCTGGCCGTACTGGCCGCCGTCCGGGACCGTCCCGTTGCGCGGGGGCTGGACGGCGTGGTGGTTCGGGTGCGGCTGGTGGGCCCGGCCCGGATGGGCCTGCGCGGGGTGGCCCTGGTGGTGCGGGTGCGGAGGGGTCCGGCGCGGGCAGCAGGGTGGGGGTCGCCGTGGGGGGAGTGGCGGTGGGTGTGGGGGTGGGGGGCAGGGGCGAGGAGGAGGGAGCGTGCGGCGACTTGGGCGGTGCCGGGTGGGACACCGTCGGGCTGTCTCCCGCGGCGGGGGTCCCGTACCTCGATCGAGGGCCCCAGATCCAGCGGCCCGCCGTGGTCCACCAGGGCCCTGCCCGCCATCAGTCCGGCCCCTGCCAGGGCCGCGACCACGGTGATCGCCAGCTGGGCTTCCCGAAGCCTCTTCATGGGGAGAGTGTCCAGTCCAATCGAACAGTTGACTGAAAGGGGAGAGGACTCTCATTTCTTGAGTGCCGGATGGGGCGCTTGTGGTGGAGGCTCGGCGTTGTCTTGGTGTGCTGCCCGGAGATACGCGGGGGCGGGGGCGACCGCTCGGTAGCTTGCGGAGCTGGCTCGGCCGGGGGCTCAGTGCGTCGCCCATACGGCCACGTCACCGCGATTTGCCTCGTGGGACCCCGGTGACGTAACGTTCCATTCAGCGGCGCGGGGTGGAGCAGCTCGGTAGCTCGCTGGGCTCATAACCCAGAGGTCGCAGGTTCAAATCCTGTCCCCGCTACTGAAGATCCAGGGCCGGAATCCTTTCACAGGGTTCCGGCCCTCGGTGTTTGTGTGTGCGGTGCCGCCACCGAGGTCCGGACATGCCGAAGGGCCCCGGCGCCTGTGGGGTGCCGGGGCCCTTCGGGAGTCGGTCGCGGGCTACACGCTCGAACAGTTCGGGCAGATGCCGCGGTATGTCACCTCGACGCCCGAGACCGAGAAGCCGAAGCGCTCGGAGTCGGGGAGGTCGGCCAGTGGATTGCCGGTCGGGTGGACGTCCCGGATCGCGCCGCACTGGGCGCACACCAGGTGGTGGTGCGGCCGGTGCGCGTTGGGGTCGTAGCGCTTGGCCCGTTTGTCGGTGCTGACCTCAAGGATCTCGCCTAGCGAGACCAGCTCGCCGAGGGTGTTGTAGACCGTCGCGCGGGAGATCTCCGGCAGCTTGACCACGGCACGGGCGTGCACCTCGTCGGCGGTCAGGTGCACATGATCACCGGCGAGGACCTCGGCCACGACACGCCGCTGCGCGGTCATTCGCCATCCGCGTCCGCGCAGCCGTTCCAGAAGGTCACTCATGCAGACCACCTTAACAGCAAGGGGGCTAGGTCCTGAATAGGTGTGGCTTTAGAGTTCTGCTTGACTTAGACAGAGTCCATTGTAGGATCGAAAGTGATTTTGGGTCATGGAAAAGCGCAGCTGGAGGCAGACGTGACGCAGGGACCGCTCACGACGGAGGCCGGAGCCCCCGTCTCCGACAACCAGAACAGCGAGGCCGCGGGCATCGGCGGGCCGCTGCTGATCCAGGACCAGCTCCTGCTGGAGAAGCTGGCCCGCTTCAACCGGGAGCGGATCCCGGAGCGCGTGGTGCACGCCCGGGGCGCCGGTGCCTACGGCACCTTCACGGTGACGGCCGATGTCACCCCGTACACCCGCGCGGCGTTTCTCTCCGAGGTGGGCAAGGAGACCGAGGTCTTCCAGCGGGTCTCGACGGTGGCAGGCAATCTCGGCGCGGCGGACGCGGTGCGTGACCCGCGCGGCTGGGCGCTGAAGTTCTACACCGAGGACGGCAACTACGACCTCGTCGGCAACAACACCCCGGTCTTCTTCATCAAGGACGGGATCAAGTTCCCGGACTTCATCCACACCCAGAAGCGCGACCCGTACACCGGCTCCCAGGAGGCGGACAACGTGTGGGACTTCTGGGGGCTCAGCCCGGAGGCCACCCACCAGGTGACCTGGCTCTTCGGCGACCGCGGCATCCCCGCCTCGTACCGCCACATGAACGGCTACGGCTCGCACACCTACCAGTGGACGAACGAAGCCGGCGAGATCTTCTGGGTGAAGTACCACTTCAAGACCGACCAGGGCATCGAGAACCTCACCGCCAAGGACGCCGAGCTGCTGGCGGGCACGGACCCCGACTCGCACCAGCGGGATCTGCGCGAGGCCATCGAGCGCGGCGAGTTCCCGACCTGGACCGTGCAGGTGCAGATCATGCCGGAGGCGGACGCGGCGGCCTACCGCTTCAACCCGTTCGACCTCACCAGGATCTGGCCGCACGCGGACTACCCGCCGCTCACCATCGGCAGGCTGGAGCTGAACCGCAACCCGGAGAACGTCTTCGCCGAGGTCGAGCAGAGCATCTTCTCGCCGGCCCACTTCGTGCCCGGTATCGGCCCGTCGCCGGACAAGATGCTCCAGGCCCGGCTCTTCGCGTACGGCGACGCCCACCGCTACCGGGTCGGCATCAACGCGGATCAGCTCCCGGTGAACCGCCCGCACGCGACCGAGGCGCGCACCTACGGGCGGGACGGGCATCTGTACGACGGCCGCCACAAGGGCGCCAAGAACTACGAGCCGAACAGCTTCGGCGGCCCCTACCAGACCGACCGTCCGCTGTGGTCGGCCACGGCGGTCACCGGGACCACCGGCGAGCACCCGGCCCCGGCGCACGCCGAGGACAACGACTTCGTGCAGGCCGGTGACCTCTACCGGCTGATGTCCGAGGGCGAGAAGGAGCGGCTGATCGCCAATCTGGCGGGCTCGATCGCGGGTGTCTCGCGCGACGACATCGCCGAGCGCGCGATCGGCAACTTCCGCCGGGCGGACGAGGACTTCGGCAAGCGGCTGGAAGCCGCCGTCCAGGCCCTGCGCGGCTGACAGCCCGGCAGTACCGGAGCGCTTGCCGTGGCGGCGGGCCGGGTTCCCTCGGGGAGCCCGGCCCGTCCGGCGTTTCGCGGGGGCCGGGTCAGGCGGGGACCTGGTGGCGGTGCGGGGCCCAGCAGCGGATGATGTCGCGGACCGAGACGATCCCGGCCGGTCCCTCGCGGTCCAGCACGATCAGATGGCGGAAGCCGCCGTGGGTCATCGCGGACGCGGCCTCCTCCAGGGTCCAGGCCGGGGCCGCGAAGACGATGTCGGTGGTGGTGTGGGCGTGGGCGCGCTCGACGTCCGGGTCCTGACCCAGACCGACGGAGACCAGGATGTCGCGCTCGGTGAGTATGCCGATCCCGCCGGCGTCGGGGTCATGGACCACCGCCGCGCCGACGCGGCGCGCGGACATCAGCGCGGCGGCCTGGCGGAGGGTGTGGTCGGGACCGATCGTGAGGACCACGGTGGTCATGGCGTCTCGGACGAGCATGGGCTGGAGCCACCTCCTTGGGAGATCCCCGCCCCTTGGTTCATCTGGTTCACCCGGTGCACCTCGTGCGGTTCATGGGGTGCGGTTCATCTGTTCATCGTTTCACAAATTCACAAGGGTGGGGCCTTCAGAGTCGCAGGCAAAGGGGAAGTCAACAAGGGGGCGCGTGGCGCTTGCCGTGGGGCGCGTGGGGGTGCGGGTGCGCCCGGGTCAGCGGCGGTTGTTGAGGTAGCCGAGCAGTTCGTCGTGGAGCAGGCCGTTGGAGGCGGCGGCGTTGGTGCCGTGCGGGCCCGGCCGCCCGTCCAGGCCGGTGAAGGTGCCGCCGGCCTCGGTGACCACGATCGCGTTCGCCGCCATGTCCCACAGCGACAGCTCGGGCTCGGCGCACAGGTCGAGGGAGCCCTCGGCGACCATCATGTACGGCCAGAAGTCACCGTAGGCGCGGGTGCGCCAGACGTCCCTGGTCAGATCGAGGAACCCGGGCAGCCGGCCCTGCTCCTCCCAGCCGGTCAGCGAGGAGTACCCGAAGGAGGCGTCCGCGAGCCGGGCCACGCCGGAGACATGCATCCGGGACGCGGAGGTGAGACTGCGGCCGGTGAAGGCGCCGTGTCCCTTCGCGGCCCACCAGCGGCGGCCGAGCGCGGGGGCGGAGACGAGACCGACGACGGGCTGGAAGCCGCCCTCGGCCGCCTCCATCAGGGAGATCAGCGTGGCCCAGACGGGGACACCGCGGACGTAGTTCTTGGTGCCGTCGATCGGGTCGATGACCCAGCGCCGGGGACCGGTGCCCGCGACCCCGTACTCCTCGCCGAGCACCGCGTCGCGAGGACGGGCGCGCTGGAGCTGGCCGCGGATGAACTCCTCGACCGCCTTGTCCGCCTCGCTCACCGGGGTCAGGTCCGGCTTGGTCTCCACCTTGAGGTCGAGGGCCTTGAATCGGTCCATGGTGATGGCGTCGGCGGCGTCCGCGAGGACGTGGGCGAGGCGGAGGTCGTCGAGGTAGTCGGGCATGTGGCGAACGGTATCCGTCCCGGCCGGCAACGGGCCACGCGGGGCGGAGCGCGGCGCGGTGTGGCGGGGGTGGGTATGGCGTACGAACAGGCGTGCCACCCCCCGTCTCCGACGGGAACCCTTGACAGTGCTGGTCGGCGCGTCAAATCTGGGCGCAGTGCCGTTCCCCCTGGGAGCCGATGATGCCTGCCGCTCGGGAATCCCTGCTCGATGCCGCCTATACCGCCCTGGCGCTGCGGCCGTGGTCGGCGGTGCGGATGGTGGATGTGGCGGCGGCGGCCGGGGTGTCCCGGCAGACGCTGTACAACGAGTTCGGCAGCAAGGACGGGCTGGCCCGCGCCCTCGTCCGCCGGGAGGCCGACGGCTATCTCGCCGGTGTCGAACGCGCCCTCGCCACCCCGCTGGACGCCCGTGAGCGGCTCACCGCCACCGCCGAGTGGACCACCCGCGCCGCCCGCGAGAACGCGCTGGTCAAGGCCATGCTCACCGGCTGCTGGAGCGAGCGGCTGCCCGCACCCTCCCTCGCCGCCGTGCCCTCCTCCTCGGCCGTGCCCGCCCAGCGCCGCGCCGACGGTCCGCTGCCCTCGCCCGGCGACTTCGTGACCCTCGTGCGGGACCGGGCCGTCGCCGTGCTGCTGGGACACGGGGCCCGGCCCCGGGGCGATGCCGCCGAACTGACCTGGTGCTGTGAGCTGGCGGTACGGCTCGCGCTGTCCTGTGTCGCCGCGCCGCCCGGGGAGGGCGGGGTCGCCCAGCTCGTCCGGGGGGTGCTCGCGCGCCGGCCCGGCGAGGAGGTCAGTGCGCCGACCCCGACAGCTGAAGGCCGATCACGCCGAGGATCACCAGGCTGATCGAGATGAGCTTCAGCGTCGAGACCAGATCGCCGAGGAAGACCATGCCGTAGATCGCCGTGCCCGCCGCGCCGATCCCGGTCCACACCGCGTACGCCGGACCCACGTCCAGCTTCTTCAGGGCCAGGGTGAGCAGACCGAAGCTGCCCAGGGCGAAGATGCAGAAGGCGACGGTCGGCCAGAGCCGGGTGAATCCGTGCGACAGCTTGAGGCAGACGGCGAAGCCGGTTTCGAGCAGCCCCGCAACGATGACCAGCAGCCACGCCATGTGCAATCCTCCCGTAACTCCACGTTCTGTGACGTTCTGTGACCGCTTGTCAGACTTTACTCGGGCTTGGGATACGGCTGTTGCGATTATGCCCTTACCGGACCTGCAACACCGCAAACAACGCCAAGGTCAATGACCTTCCCGCACCTTCGATCCTGCGATTCCCGCTCAGTCGCCGTCCCGGCGCTCCCGCGTCGACAGCAGCCGCCGCAGCGAGTACAGCCGGGCCGGGTCCGCGTGCCCATCGGCCACCCACTGGTCCAGCGCGCAGTCCGGCTCGTCGTGGCTGCACCCGCGCGGGCAGTTCACCGTGCCGGGCTCCAGGTCGGGGAAGGCGAGGATGACCCGGGACGGATCGATGTGCGCCAGGCCGAAGGACCGCAGGCCCGGGGTGTCGATCACCCATCCGTCCGAGTCGCCCAGCGGCAGGGCCAGCGCCGACGTGGTGGTGTGCCGCCCCCGGCCGGTCACCGCGTTGACATGGCCGGTCAGCCGCCGCCGGTCCTCCGGCACCAGCGCGTTGACCAGGGTCGTCTTGCCGACACCGGAGTGCCCGATGAACGCCGTGACCTTGCCCGCCAGCTGCTCCACGACCCGCCCCAGCGCCGCCCCGCTCTCCAGCTCCTCCCGGCTGGTCACCACGAACGGGATGTCCAGATCGCCGTACAGCTCCCACAGCTTGTCCGGCGAGGCCAGGTCCGACTTGGTCATCACCAGCAGCGGCTCCAGGCCGCCGTCGTACGCCGCCACCAGGCAGCGGTCGATCAGCCGGGGGCGGGGTTCGGGGTCGGCGAGGGCGGTGACGATGGCGAGCTGATCGGCGTTGGCGACGACCACCCGCTCGTAGGGATCGTCGTCGTCCGCCGTGCGGCGCAGCACCGAGGTGCGTTCCTCGATCCGCACGATCCGCGCGAGGGTGTCCTTCTTGCCGGACAGATCGCCGACGAGGGCCACCCGGTCGCCGACCACCGCCGCCTTGCGGCCCAGTTCACGGGCCTTCATCGCCATCACCGTGCGGCCCTCGACCAGACAGGTCAGGCGGCCCCGGTCGACCGTGAGGACCATGCCCCAGGAGGCTTCCTCGTGCTTGGGGCGGGTGTGCGTACGCGGCCGGGTGCCCTTGCGGTTGGGGCGTGAGCGGATGTCGTCCTCGTCGGTGTGCTTGCCGTAGCGGCGCATGGCGTGACCCCTATGCCCCGAGCATCCCGGTCCACAGGTCGGGGAAGTCCGGCAGGGTCTTCGCCGTCGTCGCCACGTTCTCGATCTGTACGTCCTTCACCGCCAGGCCGATGATCGCGCCCGCGGTCGCCATCCGGTGGTCCTCGTACGTGTGGAAGATCCCGCCGTGCAACGTGCGCGGGCGGATGCGCAGACCGTCGGCGGTCTCCTTGACATCGCCGCCCAGGTCGTTGATCTCCTTGGTGAGGGCGGCCAGCCGGTCCGTCTCGTGCAGCCGCAGATGGGCCACGCCCCGCAGGGTGGACGGGGAGTCGGCCAACGCCGCCACCGCCGCGATGCCGGGGGTCAGCTCACCGACCTCGCTCAGGTCCACGTCCACGCCATGGATGGCACCCGAACCCGTGAACTCCAGCCCGTAGTCGGTCAATTCGCAGGAACCGCCCATTTCGGTGAAGATCTCCCGCAGCCGGTCACCGGGCTGGGTGGTCCGGGCGGGCCAGTCCGGGATCAGCACCTTGCCGCCGGTCACCAGCGCCGCCGCCAGGAACGGCTGCGCGTTCGACAGGTCCGGCTCGATGGTCAGATCACGGCCCAGCAGCGCGCCCGGCGTGACCCGCCAGACGTTGCGCTCGCCGCCCGACTCCGGGGTGTCCACCTGGGCGCCGACCGCGCGCAGCATGTCGACGGTCATCCGGATGTGCGGCATCGAGGGCAGCGCGGAGCCGATGTGCCGGACCTCCACGCCCTGGTTGAAACGCGGGCCGGACAGCAGCAGCGCGGAGACGAACTGCGACGAGGAGGACGCGTCGATCTCCACCGGGCCGCCCTCCAGCGCACCCGAGCCGTGCACGGTCAGCGGCAGTGCCCCGCGCCCGTCGTCGTCGATGCGGGCCCCGAGCACCCGCAGCGCGTCGATCACGCCGTGCAGGGGACGCTCGTACGACCTCGGGTCGCCGTCGAAGCGGACGGGGCCCTCGGCGAGGGCGGCGACCGGCGGCAGGAAGCGCATCACCGTGCCGGCGTTGCCGACGTCCACGGTGGCGTCGCCGCGCAGGCCGACCGGCAGCACCCGCCAGGCCTCGCCGGAGCCGTCGGGGCCCACGCCCTCCTCGATGCCGACGCCCATCGCGCGCAGGGCGCCGGCCATCAGCAGGGTGTCGCGGGAGCGCAGGGGGCGGCGCAGCCAGCCGGGCTCGGAGGCGAGGGAGGCGAGGACGAGGGCGCGGTTGGTGACCGACTTGGACCCCGGCACGTGGACCGTCGCGCGGACGGCTCCGCTCGCGTGCGGGGCGGGCCAGAGGGCGGTGTTCGTGGTGTTGGGGACCATAGGGCCAACCTTATAAGGGGCAAGGGGGGCGTGGATTTTCGTCCACCTCCGAGCGGGGGGCGAGCCGGGGCCGACCGGGCCCGCGCGGCGGAGTCGCGGATCGATACCGCCTCGTCCCCACTGGAGTCGCGGATCGATCCACGGCCGCGTCTCCCTGGAACCGGGTATCGAGATGGCCGCGTCTCCCTGGAACCGGGTATCGAGACGGCCGCGTCTCCCTGGAGCCCGGGACCGAGACGGCCGCGTCTCCCTGGAGCCACCGCCTCACAGCTCCAGCAGCCAGCGCCCCCCGCCGATCAGCGAGCACAGCGACACCGCGTGGAACAGGAAGAACCACAGCCCCGCCGGGACGTGCGTCAGCCGGGACAGCTGGTCCGCGTCCGAGTCGCCCGCGCCGCCGCGCGACCGCTTGGCCTGGAGTTCGAAGGCCGGGCGCACCCCTCCCACCAGCAGGAACCACACCACCGCGTACGCGAAGGCGGCCTGCACCTGGGGTCCGGCCAGCCAGGACACCAGCAGGAAGGTGCCGCCGCTGACGACCACCGTCAGGACGCCGTACGCGTTGCGGATCATCACCAGCATCGCCAGCAGCAGGGCCGTCGCCAGCCATAGCAGCAGCGTGATGCGGCCGGAGCCGAGGAGCGCGGCGCCGCCGAGGCCGAGCAGGGGCGGGGCGGTGTAGCCCGCGGCGGCGGTGAGGATCATGCCGATGCCGTGCGGCTTGCCCCGGCTGACGGTCAGGCCGCTGGTGTCGGAGTGCAGCCGGATGCCGGTCAGGGTGCGGCCGGTCAGCAGCGCGATCAGCCCGTGGCCGCCCTCGTGGGCGATGGTGATCGCGTTGCGGGATATCCGCCACGGGGTGTGCGGGACGACGACGGCGAGGACGACGGCCAGCGTGCCGAGCACCACCCAGAGGTCGGGGGCGGGCTGCGTACCGGTGAGTTCGTCCCAGAGCGAGGTCGCTGTCGTGCTGTCCATGGGTCCGGGGCGCTCCCTGTCTCCGTACGGGATCTGGCAGTGTGGCACGCATGTGCGGAAGGTATGCATCGAGTCGTGGACCCGAGGATCTCGCAGGAATCTTTGAGGTCGAGAAGCGGGAGCCCGAGGAGACCCTCGCCCCCGACTACAACGTCGCCCCGACCAAAGAGGTCTACGCGGTCCTGGACCGTGCCCTCAAAGACGCGGAGGACCCCCGTCCGGTTCGCCAGCTGCGCAAGCTGAAGTGGGGACTGGTGCCGTCCTGGGCCAAGACGCCCGAGGGCGCGGCCCGGATGATCAACGCCCGCGCGGAGACCGTGCACGAGAAGCCGTCCTTCCGTCGCGCCTTCGCCGCCCGGCGCTGCATCCTGCCCGCCGACGGCTACTACGAGTGGGTCACCGGCAAGGACGAGCGGGACCTGGAGGTGGAGGGGAAGAAGAAGCGGCCCCGCAAGCAGCCGTACTTCGTGCTGCCCGCCGACGGCTCGGTCTTCGCGATGGCGGGGCTGTACGAGTTCTGGCGGGACCGCACCCTGCCCGACGAGCATCCGCTGGCCTGGTGGGTGACCTGCTCGGTGATCACCACGGAGGCGGAGACCACCCCGCTGGCCGTGGCCCCCGCCGACGGGCCCCATGTCCTCGCCGACATCCACCCCCGGATGCCGCTGATGCTCACCCCGGACCGCTGGGACGCCTGGCTGGACCCGTCCCGCACCGACCCCGAGGACCTCCGCTCCCTGCTCACCCCGCCGCCGCCCGGCCTGATGCGCGCGTACCCGGTCTCCACGGCGGTCAGCAATGTCCGCAACAACGGACCGGACCTGCTGAAGGAACTCGCGGGGCCCGAGGAGGGCACACTGTTCTGAATCCGGGTGCTGCATCCGGGTTCAGAATCTGATCCGAAACGGGCGGCGAGAGCGGGCGGCGACGACGTGACCAGCGAAAAGGGCAGAGCCCAGAAAGCCGCGGCGGCTGCCGCGACCGCCGAGACCGCGACCGCCGAGACCGTGACGGCCGAGACCGCGGCCGTCAAGACCGCGACCGTCGAGATCGAGACCGTCGAGACCGAGGCCGGCACCGCCCGGATCACCTGGCACCCCGCGCCCCGGCCCCGCCTTGTGCTCGCCGTCAGTCATGGGGCGGGCGGAGGCATCGACGCGCGGGACCTCCAGGCGCTCGCGCACACCCTTCCGGCCCATCGGGTGACCGTCGCCCTCGTGGAGCAGCCCTGGCGGGTGGCCGGGAAGAAGGTGGCGCCCGCGCCCAGGACGCTGGACGTGGGGTGGCGCGGGGTGTGGCCCGCCCTGGTGGCGCGAGGGCTGCCGGTGATCTCCGGGGGCCGCAGCGCGGGCGCCCGGGTGGCCTGCCGTACGGCGTCGGAGCTGGGCGCGGCCGGGGTGCTCGCACTCAGTTTCCCGCTGCATCCGCCGGGCCGGCCGGAGAAGTCGCGCGCCGCCGAGCTGCTCGGGGCCGGGGTGCCCACGCTCGTCGTACAGGGCGGCAACGATCCGTTCGGGCGGCCCGGGGAGTTTCCCGGCGGGGACTACGAACTGGTGGAGGTACCGGCCGCCGATCATGGGCTGGCCGTGCCCAGGAGGGCCGGGATCAGCCAGGACGAGGCAGTGACGATCATCACGGACCGGGTGGCCGCCTGGGCCTCGGGCCTGCGCTGACGGGGCGGGAATGCCAGGGCTTTGCCTGCTGTTGAAGGCGGACAGAAGGGCCGGGGCACCGGTACCGACGTCGTGGAGAGGAAGTCCGCCGCATGGGTTCGACCGTTTGCCCGCCCGTCTCCCGCCACCACCCCGTGGACGGGCCGCTCCCGGCGGAGCTGGATTCGAGCCGCGCCTCGCACACCGATCTGGAGTGGTCGGTGCTGCACGCGGCCAAGACCGCTCCGATTCGAGCGGCGAGCGGACCGGATCGTCGTCTATCCTCCGATTCTGGTGGGACCGGGTTCGGTCCTGCCCAGAAACTTGAGGAGGTGGGTCCGGTTCCCGGTACCGAGGCAGGGACCGACTACGGCCAGGCGGAGCAGCCCGAGGGCCGGGGCAGCGGCGCGGAGTCGACCGCGGAGCGCAGCGCGCGCTTCGAGCGGGACGCGCTGGAGTTCCTCGACCAGATGTATTCGGCCGCGCTGCGCATGACGCGCAATCCGGCCGACGCCGAGGACCTCGTGCAGGAGACCTACGCCAAGGCGTACGCGTCCTTCCACCAGTTCCGTGAGGGCACCAACCTCAAGGCATGGCTGTACCGGATCCTCACCAACACCTTCATCAACTCGTACCGCAAGAAGCAGCGCGAGCCGCAGCGCTCCGCCGCCGAGGAGATCGAGGACTGGCAGCTCGCCCGCGCCGAGTCGCACATGTCGACCGGTCTGCGCTCCGCGGAGTCGCAGGCGCTGGACCATCTGCCCGACTCGGACGTGAAGGAAGCGCTCCAGGCGATTCCCGAGGAATTCCGTATCGCCGTCTATCTCGCCGACGTAGAGGGCTTTGCGTACAAGGAGATCGCGGACATCATGGGGACACCCATCGGCACGGTGATGTCCCGGCTGCACCGGGGCCGCCGGCAACTGCGCGGCATGCTGGAGGACTACGCCCGTGAGCGCGGGCTCGTCCCGGCCGGTGCCGGAGAGTCGAACGAAGCGAAAGGCTCGGGCTCATGAGCTGCGGAGAGCCGCACGACACTGATTGCAGCGAGGTGCTCGACCATCTCTACGAGTTCCTCGACAGCGAGATGCCGGACGTCGACCGCGACAAGTTCCGGCAGCACTTCGAGGAATGCTCGCCGTGCCTGGAGAAGTACGGCCTGGAGCAGGCCGTGAAGAAGCTGGTCAAGCGGTGCTGCGGCCATGACGACGTGCCCGCCGATCTGCGGGCCAAGGTCATGGGGCGGCTGGAGCTGATCCGCTCCGGGCAGATCGTGCCGGAGCGCGAGGCGACCCCGACCGCGACCCCCGCACCGCAGGAGTCCTGACCGCGAGCCGTGAGGTGACGCCTCCCGGCGACGCAGTTCTGAACCGCCCTTCCTGACCGTCGGGGCCCGGGGTACCCCCGGGCGGGGGGGGGTGGCACCAACCGGGGAAAAAACGGGGGTTACCCCCCCCGGGCCCCCCCGGCCCGGCCAGGGGAGCGGGCCCGGGCCGCGCCCGGG
>NZ_JBHYUG010000066.1:32113-36923 GCF_042749375.1 Streptomyces sp. NPDC059477
CGCGCGGTGTGGTGCCGCCCCCGGGCGCCGCTGTTCTCCCCCGCCCTCCCTGACCGGCGGCCCGGGGAGACCCGGGGCCCGGGTCTGTGTCACTCGAACGTGCTAATCGACGGGTTATCCGCCCGCGTGCCGCCCCGTGCCGTCCTAGGCTCCGGAGCCTGGACAGGCACGTCGGGGGAGGGCGTCATGGAGGCGAGACCGGCACGGGCCCGTGTGTACATCGCCTGTACCGCGCTGGCCGCGCTCGCCTGTCTCACCCCGCTGCCCGGACTGCGTACGCCCTGGTGGGCCGTCGCCCTGCTCGCCGCGCTGCACGCGGCCGGGGAGCGGCTCGCCCGCCGGCGCTTCGCCGGCACCTGCTACCCCGTCCTGCTGGCCGGCGCGTTCCTGCTGCCGGCGCCCGCCGCCGCCCTCGTCGTCCTGCCGGGCGCGCTGATAGCCGAGGTCGAGCAGCGCCCGCGCGGCTGGCGGCGGCTGTGGCGGGCCGCCCGGCTGGTGCTCGCCGTCTGGACCGCGACCCACATGCACTGGCTGTTCGGCGGCCGGGACGCGGTCGTCGCCTCCGACTTCCCCTACGCGCTGTTTCCGGCCGGGGCCGCCGTGCTCGCCTTCGGCCTGGTGCTGACCGCGCTGGACGGCGGGATCCTGGTGCTGGCCGAGGGCGTGCCGGTGCGGCGGGCCTGGCGCGGGCTGCTGGCCCGCTCGCTGGCGCCGGTCGCCGTGCACGGACTCGCCGGGCTGATGATGGCCGTGCTGTGGCGCAGCCCGTACGGCCCGGTGGCCGCGCTGCTGGTGCTGCTGCCGATGTGCGTGTCGTGGTGGGCCTTCGCCCAGTACCACCGGGAGAGCGCGGCCCATCAGGCGACCATCCGCGCGCTGGTGCAGGCCGTCGACATCAAGGACGGCTACACCCGGGGGCACAGTGAGCGGGTCGGCCGGGCGTCCATGATGATCGCCCGTGAACTCGGCCTGGACGAGGAGCGCGTCGAACTGATCCGCTTCGCCGGGATCCTGCACGACGTCGGCAAGCTCGGCGTCCCCACCCGGCTGCTGCGCAAGGACGGACCGCTCACCCCCGAGGAACGCCGGGTCATCGAACTGCATCCGGAGTACGGCCACGAGATGGTGCGCGGCATCGGCTTCCTCGGCGAGGCCCGCTCGGCGATCCTGCACCACCACGAACGCCTCGACGGCAGCGGCTACCCGTACGGCCTCGTCGGCCAGCAGATCCCCGAGCCCGCCCGGGTCGTCGCCGTCGCCGACGCCTTCGACGCCATGACCTCCACCCGCTCCTACAGCCGCGCCCGCCCGGTCCCCGCCGCCCTCGCGGAACTCCGCCGCTGCGCCGGTGCCCAGTTCGACCCGCGCATGGTCGAGGCCCTGGTCCGCGCCCTGGGCCGGGCCTCCACCGACGCCGGCTGGCATCCGGCGGTCACCGCGGACGAGACCCTGACGCCGCGCGTCTCGCTGCCCGCGGTGCGCAGACAGGGAGCGCATCGGTGAACCCCGGGGTCTGTGTCCTGCGGAGGCTGGTCCACGGGGGCGCGGGCCTGGTCGCGGGCGGATCGCTCGGGGTGACCCTGTGGGACGGGCTGGCGGACCGGGGGATCGCGCTGGCGTTCGGGCTGCTGGTGGCGGTGGGGGAGCTGACCCGGTGGACCTGGGCGCAGGGCCGGGAGGCGGCGCCGCTCGGGGCCGCCGGGGCACTGTCGTACGCGCTGCTCGGGGAGGTGGCCGGGGCGCCGACCGGGCACGGGGTCGCGCAGATCGTCACCGTGGTCTTCGCCGCCGCCCTGGCGGGGAGCGTGCCGCACATCGCGCGCGGACGCGGATCCACCCTCGACCATCTCTCCCGGCGGGTGCTCGCCGCCGGATTCGCCGCCGTCTGCTTCCAGCCGCTGTACACCCAGGGCGTGTTCGACGACTGGGGCGGCCCGGGGTACGCCCTGCTGCTCGTCACCATCCTCGCGCTCACCGCGCTGTGCGACGGCGTGCTCGCCGCCGCCTTCGCGCACTCCCGCACCGGCTGGCCCTTCGGCCCGCTGCTGCGCGAGGAACTGCGGGCGATGCGCGGGATCGGCTCGGCGGTGTGCGCGACCGGCGCGGTGATGGCGCTCGGCGTCGCGGTCGCCGGGCTGTGGGCGCTCCCGCTGTTCGCGCTGCCGCTGCTGCTCGCGCAGGTCACCTTCCGGCGCTACTCCGCCGTCCGGGCCACCTACCGGCAGACCATCGCCTCCCTCGCGCGGGCCACCGAGATCGCCGGGTACACACCGGCCGGGCACGCCCACCGGGTCGCCGCGCTCAGCCAGGCCGTCGGCCGCGATCTCGGGCTCACCGAGCCGGAGCTGACCGTGCTGGAGTACGCGGCCCTGATGCACGACATCGGCCAGCTCAGCCTGGTCGACCCGGTCCCGGCCGGTGCCACGGCCTCGCTGCCCGCCGCCGAACAGCGCCGGATCGCGCTGCTGGGCGGCGCGGTCGTCCGGCAGACCGGCGTCAACGCGGCCGTCGCGGCGGTGGTGGAACGGCAGGCCGACCCCTACCGCGAACAGCCGGTGGCCGCCAGGATCGTCCGCGCGGTGAACGCGTACGAGGAGAAGGCCCGGGACACCGGTCCCGGGGGGCCGCTCACCGCGCTGGAGGAGCTGCGCCTCGCCACCGCCGGGGACTACGCCCCGGAGGTCGTGGAGGCGCTCGCGCGGGTGCTGGCGAACCGGGGGGCGGGTGGTTGAGCGGTGGCGAAACGGCATGGTCTACCCCGGGCCCGGCTGGGTAACCCATGGGTAATGAGCGCCCTTCCAGCCGTACGTGGTTGGATGCGAGGAAGAGGGTGTCCGGGGGCATTAGCCAGCCCACCGAACGGAACTGGCAGGCGGGAATCGTGAGGATCTTCGGCAAGGGACGGCACCGGCCCTCCGCCTCCTGGCGGCAGGCCACGGACCGCGCCTTCACCCTGATCGGCGACGGCCGGTACGAGGACGCGGGAGCGCTGCTGACACGGGCGGCCGACCTGGAACCCTGGCTGTCGGAGTCCTGGTTCAACCTCGCCCTGCTGCACAAGTTCCGGCACGACTGGGAGCAGGCCAGAGCCGCCGGGCTGCGGGCCGTCGCCCTGCTGGAGCGGGAGACCGGGGCACCCGACTGGTGGAACGTCGGGATCGCCGCCACCGCCCTCCAGGACTGGCCGCTGGCCCGCCGCGCCTGGCAGGCGTACGGGCTGCATGTGCCGGGCGGTGCCACCGCCGCCGGGGAGCCGGTCGGGATGGACCTGGGCAGTGCCGCCGTACGGCTGTCGCCGGAGGGCGAGGCCGAGGTGGTGTGGGGGCGGCGGCTGGATCCGGCGCGGATCGAGGTGCTGTCGATCCCGCTGCCGTCGTCCGGGCGGCGCTGGGGCGAGGTCGTGCTGCACGACGGGGTGCCGCACGGCGAGCGGACCACGACCGCCGGGCACTCCTACCCCGTCTTCGACGAGATCGAGCTGTGGGCGCCGTCGCCGGTGCCGACCTGGGTGGTGCTGCTTGACGCCGCCACCGAGGCCGACCGGGACGCGCTGGAGCAGCTCGCGGCCGATGCCGGGTTCGCGGCGGAGGACTGGTCGTCGTCCGTGCGGCTGCTGTGCCGGCTCTGCTCGGAGTCCCGGATGCCGTCCGACGAGGGCGACGGGGAGCATCACGACCCGCACGATCACAGTGAGCCGGGGGCGCCGGGGCCGCTGGGGCACCGGACGGACGGGCAGCTGTGGGTGCCGGAGCGGGAGTGCGGGGTGGCTGCGCCGGCTTCCTTGGTACGGGGGTTGCTGGATGGGTGGGTGGCTGACTCGCCGGAGTCTCGGGACTGGCGGGATCTCGAAGAGGTGTGTTGATCTCTTGTTGCCGGGTGCGGGTCGTGGTCGCTTCTCGCGCAGTTCCCCGCGCCCCTGAGGGGCCGGTTGTCGTGCCCGTGATCGAGCCGAGGCTGCGGCCCTCAGCGAGCGGCGTCGCGCGTACCCTGTATCGGTATCTTCTCCCTGTTCTTGTGTAGGAAGGCGTACGTCCGTCATGGCTCAGCAGGACACCGAACAGCAGCACGTGGGCGTGCTTCCCGTCGACGGTGATGGGTTTGTCGTGGACACGGAGGACTGCGAGGAGCGGGAGCTGGCGTACCGGGAGCGGGGGGGCTCGCGGGCGATCACGGTCGTGGGCAATCCGGTGCTGCACAAGGAGTGCCGGGACGTCACCGTCTTCGACGACGAGCTGCGGCGGCTGATCGACGACATGTTTGCCAGCCAGCGGACCGCCGAGGGCGTGGGGCTCGCCGCGAATCAGGTCGGGGTCGATCTGAAGGTGTTCGTGTACGACTGCCCGGACGACGACGGCAACCGGCATGTGGGTGTGGTCTGCAACCCGAAGGTGGCCGAGCTGCCCGCGGACCGGCGGCGGCTGGACGACAGCAACGAGGGGTGTCTGTCGGTCCCGGGGGCCTACGCGCCGCTGGCGCGGCCGGACTACGCCGAGGTGACCGGGCAGGACGAACGGGGCAATCCGATCAAGGTGCGGGGCACCGGGTACTTCGCTCGGTGTTTGCAGCACGAGACCGACCACCTGCACGGCTACCTCTACATCGACCGGCTGTCCAAGCGCGAGCGCAAGGACGCGCTGCGGCAGATGGCCGAGAACGAGCCGCGCTACCCCGTGGTCGCCAACGACTGACGGCAGCCGGGGCGGCGGGTCCGCGCGGCCGCCCCACGCGCCCGACCGACGGGGGGCGGGCCGGGGTGGGGCGCGGGGGGGGGGGGGGGGCGGGCCCGCGGGGGGGGGGGGGGCGGGCGCGG
>NZ_JBHYUG010000066.1:36933-45708 GCF_042749375.1 Streptomyces sp. NPDC059477
CCACCGCGTGCCGGCCGGGGGGGGGGGGGCCCCGCCCGCCCCCCCCCCCCGCCCCCCCCCGCGGGCGCCGGGCGGGTTTTCCAGCGGGCGGGGCGCCGTTCGTCTGCCCGCCGGGTGGTCGATGCAGGGCCGATGCATGACCGATGCATGGCCGATCGGATCCGTATGCATAGCGATCCCCAATCGATCACGCAAGAGGGGAATCTCGGCATGATGGGGTAGTGAATGGAGCAAATCCGTTCCCAAATCGGTCAGTTGTGGTGCTGAATGGGAAGTGCGGGGATACGCAACGGCGCACGCCCGGTACCGCGGGAGGGGTGTGCGCATCTGGCGGCTGAGAGGGGTTTGTTCGTGTCTTTCCCACACGGCACCACATCGACGACGACCGCGATCCCACCATCGCTCTCTCTCCCGGTGATCGAGGCGACGTTTCCACGGCAACTGCACCCGTATTGGCCCAGGCTCCAGGAGAAGACCCGCGCCTGGCTGCTCGAAATGCGGCTGATGCCGGCCGACAAGGTGGAGGAATATGCCGATGGACTTTGCTACACCGACCTCATGGCGGGGTACTACCTCGGTGCCCCCGATGACGTTCTCCAGGCGATAGCGGACTACAGCACCTGGTTCTTCGTCTGGGACGACCGTCACGACCGTGACATCGTGCACCGCCGCCCCGAGTCATGGCGGCGGCTGCGGCGCCGGCTGCACGCGGCGCTCGATGCTCCCACGGATCATCTGCACCACAAGGATCCCCTGGTGGCAGGGTTCGCGGACAGTGTGACGCGAGTGCTGTCGTTTCTGCCGCAGACCTGGAACGCGCGCTTCTGCCGGCACTTCCACGCGGTCATCGACGCGTACGACCGCGAGTTCCACAATCGCACGGAGGGGATCATTCCCGGCGTCGAGGAATACCTCGCACTGCGCCGGCTGACCTTCGCGCACTGGATCTGGACGGATCTGCTGGAGCCGGCCGCGGGACTGGAACTCCCGCGTTCGGTGCGCAAGCACCCGGCCTTTCGCCGGGCGGCATTGCTCAGTCAGGAATTCGCCGCCTGGTACAACGACCTCTGCTCGCTGCCCAAGGAAATCGCGGGCGCCGAGGTGCACAATCTCGGGATCAGTCTAGTCACCCATGAAGGGCTGACCCTCGAAGAATCCGTCGCCGAAGTACGGCGCCGGGTCGAGGAATGCATTTCCGGATTCCAGGTCGCCGAAAGGGAGGCATTGCGTCTCGCCGACGAACTGGACGACGGCACGGTGTCCGGAAAGAAAATCGGCGGGGCCGTCAGGTCCTGCGTCGCGAACATGCGGAACTGGTTCAGTTCCGTCTACTGGTTCCACCATGAATCCGGCCGTTACATGGTCGACAGCTGGGACGACCGGTCCACGCCCCCGTACGTCAACAACGAAGCGGCAGGTGAGAAATGACCGTCGAGTCGGTGAAGCCCGAAACCACCACCCCCGGGCCAGAGGAACTGCGTGAACCGCCCCTCGCGGGCGGCGGCCGGCCGGTCTTCGGACACGGCCTGAAACTGGCGCGCGACCCGCTCGGCTTCATGGCCGGCCTGCGCGCGCACGGCGAGGTCGTGCGACTGAAGCTCGGCCCCAAGACGGTGTACGCCGTCACCACGCCGGAGCTGACCGGCGCACTCGCCCTGGACCCCAACTACAAGATCGCCGGCCCGCTCTGGGAGTCCCTGGAGGGCTTGGTCGGCACGGAGGGCGTGGCCACCGCCAATGGCCCGCGCCACCGCCGCCAGCGGCGCACCATCCAGCCCGCGTTCCGTCTCGACGCCATCCCGGGCTACGCGTCGATCATGGAGGAGGAGGCCCACGCGCTGGCCGAGCGCTGGCGGCCGGGCGAGACCATCGAGTGCACGGGAGAGGCGTTCCGGGTCGCGGTGCGCATCGCCGCGCGCTGTCTGCTGCGCGGCGCGTACATGGACGAGCGGGCGGAGCGGCTGTGCGACGCGCTCGCCGTGGTCTTCCGGGGCATGTACCGGCGGATGGTGGTGCCCCTCGGACCGCTGTACCGGCTGCCGCTTCCGGCCAACCGGGAATTCAACCGGGCCTTGGCCGATTTGCATCTCCTGGTCGACGAGATCGTCGCCGAGCGCCGGGCATCCGGTCAAAAGCCGGACGATTTGCTGACGGCATTGCTGTCGGCGAAGGACGACAATGGTGACCCCATCGGGGAACAGGAGATCCACGACCAGGTGGTCGCGATACTCCTGCCCGGCAGTGAAACCGTCGCCTCGATGGTCATGTCGCTGCTCCACGTCCTCGCCGAACACCCGGAGCACGCGGACAAGGTGCGCGCGGAGGTCCAATCCGTCACCGGCGGGCGGCCCGTCGCATTCGAGGACGTCCGCAAGCTGCGGCACACCAACAATGTCATCGTCGAGACGATGCGTTTGCGGCCGGCGGTATGGATACTGACCCGTCGTGCAGTGGAGGACTCCGAACTCGGCGGGTATCGCATTCCGGCCGGGGCCGACATCGTGTACAGCCCGTACGCGGTCCAACGCGATCCGCGATCGTACGGCGAGAACCTTCTGTTCGATCCTGATCGATGGCTTCCGGAACGATCGCAAGATGTTCCGAAATTCGCCATGGCTCCGTTCGGTGTGGGCAATCGCAAGTGCCCGAGCGATCACTTCTCGATGGCCCTGCTGTCGCTGATCACGGCGGCCGTGGCGAACAGGTACCGGTTCGTCCAGGCGTCCGGCTCCGACGACGCGACCCGGCTGGGCATCACCCTGCGCCCGAACCGGCTGCTGCTCACGCCGGTGCCGCGGTGATCCGGGGTCCGGGTGATTCCGGCCCAGGTGACTCCGGGCCCAGGTGACCCGGTGATCCAGGGCGCGGGCCGGGCGGTCAGGCTGCCGCCGGGCCCCGGAAGGTGCGTCGGTAGGCGTTCGGGGTGATCCCCATGGCACGCAGGAACTGGTGCCGCAACGCCGCCGCCGAGCCGAACCCGGTCCGGGAGGCGATGGCGTCGACCGTCTCGTCCGTCGCCTCCAGCAGCCGCTGGGCCAGCAGCACCCGCTGGCGCAGGATCCAGCGGTAGGGCGTCGTGCCGGTCTCCTGCTGGAAGCGGCGGGCGAAGGTCCGCGGCGACATCAGGGCGCGGGCCGCCAGCTGTTCGACCGTCATCTCCTCGGCGAGGTGCTGATCCATCCAGGCCAGCACCTCGCCGACGGTGTCGCAGGGCGCGGCCGGCAGCGGGCGTTCGATGTACTGGGCCTGGCCGCCGTCCCGGTGCGGCGGCACCACCATGCGCCGGGCGATCCGGTTGGCGACCTCGGGCCCCTGCTCCTTGCGCACGAGGTGCAGACAGGCGTCGATCCCGGCCGCCGTGCCCGCCGAGGTGATCACCGGGTCGTCGTCGACGTAGAGCACGTCCGGCTCGACCTTGGCGCGCGGATAGCGCCGGGACAGCTCCTCGACGTGCAGCCAGTGCGCCGCGCAGCGCCGGCCGTCCAGCAGCCCGGCCGCGCCGAGCACGAACACCCCGGAACAGACGCTGAGCACCCGCGCGCCCCGGTCGACCGCCCGGACCAGCGCGTCCAGCAGGGGGCGCGGATAGTCCCGTACGACATATTCGTTGCCCGCCGGTACGGCGATCAGGTCGGCGCTCTCCAGGCGCTCCAGGCCGTGCGGGGTGCCCATGGTGAAGCCGGGGACGTGGGTGGTCAGGGTGGGGCCGTCGGCCGAGACCACCGCGAAGTCGTAGACCGGCAGTCCCTCGTCGCTGCGGTCCATGCCGAAGACCTCGCAGACGACGCCCAGCTCAAAGGGATGGGCGCCGTCGAGCAGGGCGACGGCCACGTTTTTCAGCATGCTGCCAGTGTGCCGCGCGCTTGGCAGGATGTCGAGGTTGTGCGGCAGTCCTGCCACTGTCGGTCAGGAGTCGCCGGAGCGACAGTGATGTCATGACTACAGAGCAGACACAAGGACTCATCGGCCTGCTGGCCGTCCTCGGCATCCTCCTCCTCGTGATCCTCCCCGCGCTGATCGGCGCGGCGCGCGAGCACCGCGTCGACCGTCAGCTCAGGGAGGCCGAGAAGGGCGACGGACCCGGGAAGAGCAACGGACCCCAGAAGCCTCAGAAGTCCTCGTCCAGGTCCACGGTGCCCTCCACCGCGACCTGGTACGCCGAGGGCCGCCGCTCGAAGAAGTTGGTCAGCTCCTGAACCCCTTGCAGCTCCATGAAGGAGAAGGGGTTCTGCGAACCGTAGACCGGCGCGAAGCCCAGCCGGGTGAGCCGCTGGTCGGCGACACACTCCAGGTACTGCCGCATCGACTCGGTGTTCATGCCGGGGAGGCCGTCACCGCACAGGTCGCGGGCGAATTGCAGCTCGGCCTCGACGGCCTCCGCGAGCATGTCGGTGACCTCCTGCCGAAGCCGGTCGTCGAACAGCTCCGGCTCCTCCTTGCGGACGGTGTCCACGACCTCGAACGCGAAGGACATGTGCATCGTCTCGTCACGGAACACCCAGTTGGTGCCGGTCGCCAGGCCGTGCAGCAGACCCCGGCTGCGGAACCAGTAGACGTACGCGAAGGCACCGTAGAAGAACAGCCCCTCGATGCACGCGGCGAAGCAGATCAGGTTCAGGACGAAGCGGCGGCGGTCGGCCGGGGTCTCCAGGCGGTCCAGCTTCTCGACCTCGTTGATCCACTTGAAGCAGAACCCGGCCTTCTCGCGGATGGACGGGATGTTCTCCACCGCGTCGAAGGCGGCGACGCGGTCCGCCGGGTCGGGGAGATAGGTGTCGAGCAGCGTCAGATAGAACTGGACGTGCACGGCCTCCTCGAACAGCTGACGGCTCAGATACAGCCGCGCCTCGGGCGAGTTGATGTGCTTGTACAGCGTCAGCACCAGGTTGTTCGCCACGATCGAGTCACCCGTCGCGAAGAACGCGACCAGCCGGCCGATGAGGTGCTGCTCGGCGGCGCTGAGCTTGGCGAGATCGGCGACGTCCGAGTGGAGGTCGACCTCCTCCACGGTCCAGGTGTTCTTGATGGCGTCCCGGTAGCGCTCGTAGAAGTCGGGGTAGCGCATCGGGCGGAGCGTCAGCTCGAAGCCCGGGTCGAGCAGGTTGGTATTACGGGTGGACATTACTGGCAGGCCTCGCAGCTCTCGGGGTTTTCGAGGGAGCAGGCGACGGCGTCGGCCTCGGGCGCCTGCTGGACGGGAATGGTGGGTTGCGCCTGGGCCGCGCGGGCGATGCGGGTCGCCGGGCGCGAGCGCAGGTAGTACGTCGTCTTCAGCCCCTGCTTCCAGGCATAGGCGTACATCGACGACAACTTGCCGATGGTCGGCGTCTCCAGGAAGAGATTCAGCGACTGGGACTGGTCCAGATACGGCGTACGGGCGGCGGCCATGTCGATCAGACCGCGCTGCGGGATCTCCCAGGCCGTGCGGTACAGCCCCCGCACCTCTTCCGGGATCCACGCGAAGCCCTGCACCGAGCCATTGGCCTCGCGCAGCGCCTCCCGGGTACGGGCGTCCCACACCCCCAGGTTCTTCAGGTCCTGCACCAGATACGAGTTGACCTGGAGGAACTCCCCGGACAGCGTCTCGCGCTTGAACAGGTTGGACACCTGCGGCTCGATGCATTCGTAGACGCCCGCGATGGACGCGATGGTCGCGGTGGGCGCGATGGCCAGCAGCAGGGAGTTGCGCATCCCGGTGGCGGCGACACGTTCCCGCAGCGCCGCCCAGCGCTCGGGCCAGGTCGTCTCGACACCGTAGTGATCGGGGTGCAGCACACCGCGCGCGGTACGGGTCTTGTCCCAGGCCGGCAGCGGGCCGTTGCGCTCGGCGAGGTCGGCGGACGCCTCGTACGCGGCCAGCATGATCCGCTCGGCGATCCGGGTGGACAGCGCCTTCGCCGCGGGCGAGTCGAAGGGCAGCCGCAGCTTGAAGAAGACGTCCTGGAGGCCCATCGCGCCCAGGCCCACCGGACGCCAGCGGGAGTTGGAGCGGCCCGCCTGCTCGGTCGGGTAGAAGTTGATGTCCACGACCCGGTCCAGGAACGTCACCGCCGTACGGACCGTCTCGTCCAGCCGCTCCCAGTCGATGTCGTTCGCGCCCTGGTCGACAAAGGCGCCCAGATTGACCGAGCCCAGATTGCAGACCGCGGTCTCGCCGTCGTCCGTGACCTCCAGGATCTCCGTGCAGAGATTCGAGGAGTGGACGACCTGGCCCGGCTCGGCGGTCTGGTTGGCCGTGCGGTTGGCGGCGTCCTTGAAGGTCATCCAGCCCTGGCCGGTCTGCGCGAGCGTGCGCATCATCCGGCCGTACAGCTCACGGGCGGGCAGCGTCTTGCGGGCCAGCCCCTTGCGCTCGGCCTCCCGGTAGGCCGCGTCGAACTCCGCGCCCCACAGATCGACCAGTTCGGGCACGTCGGCGGGCGAGAACAGTGACCAGATCCCGTCGGTGTCGACCCGGCGCATGAACTCGTCCGGCACCCAGTGCGCGAGGTTCAGATTGTGCGTACGGCGGGCGTCCTCACCGGTGTTGTCGCGCAGCTCCAGGAACTCCTCGATGTCGGAGTGCCAGGTCTCCAGATACACCGCCGCCGCGCCCTTGCGCCGCCCGCCCTGGTTCACCGCGGCCACCGAGGCGTCGAGCGTCTTGAGGAACGGCACGATGCCGTTGGAGTGCCCGTTGGTGCCGCGGATCAGGGAGCCGCGGGCACGGATGCGGGAGTAGGAGAGCCCGATGCCGCCGGCGTGCTTGGAGAGCCGGGCGACCTGGTGGTAGCGGTCGTAGATGGAGTCCAGCTCGTCCTTGGGGGAGTCCAGGAGATAGCAGGAGGACATCTGGGGGTGGCGGGTGCCGGAGTTGAAGAGGGTGGGGGAGGAGGGCAGATAGTCCAGCCGGCTCATCAGGGTGTACAGCGCGGCGACCTCGTCCAGCGCGCGGACCGTGTCGTCCTCCGCGAGTCCGGCGGCGACCCGGAGCAGGAAGTGCTGCGGGGTCTCGATCACCTGGCGGGTGATGGGGTGGCGCAGCAGATAGCGGCTGTGCAGGGTGCGCAGGCCGAAGTAGCCGAAGCGGTCGTCGGCGCCGGGGTCGATCAGCGCGTCGAGCCGGGCCGCGTGCAGCGTCACGAAGGCGGCGGTGCGGTCGGCGATCAGGCCCTCGCGGTGACCGGTCGCCACGGAACCGGTGAAGGTGGTCACGCCCTGGGAGGCGGCCTCGGCGGCGATGGAGAGGGTCAGCAGCCGGGCGGCCAGCCGGGAGTAGACGGGGTCCTCGGAGATCAGACCGGCGGCGGCCTCGGTGGCCAGCTCGCGCAGCTCCGCGCCGTCGGCCCGCGCGGACCGGCCGCGCAGGGCGGCGGCGGCCACCCGGCCGGGGTCGGCGTCGGGGAGGTCGGCGGTCAGCTCGGTCAGCGTCCGCAGCAGCGCGGCGCCGGGACCGTCGGTCTCCTCGGCGGAAGCGACTGCTGGGGCGGTTGCTGAAGCCGGATCGGCTGGCGCGATCGTCACGTGGGGCTCTCCCTCGCTCGGCACGGGGCCTCGGGGAGGGCAGGGGCCGGCGGCTCACGAGCGCACGGGGCGTCGCGTCCACCGGCCCACTCCACGAGGCCCGGACGTCATGGCACCCGGACCGGATGGCCGGGCGCGCCGTCGGCAGGTCCTCGGACTGACCAGGTGCGGGCCGTACGGGACGGATGCGCACAAGTACACCGTTGCGGGACAGTTCCGGATTCGCACCGGATTCCCCTGCGGCGACAGCGAGCATGAGCATACATCTTGTGCCGTGCTGTCGTGTCACCCCCAGATGTTGTGTCGCGCCGGTTTCAGAGTGTCAACTCGTAGGTGAGGAGAGTGAGGTCGTCCAGGTGCGGCACGGGATTCCAGTCGCGGCTTGGGGTGCGGACGAAACCGAGGCGTTCGTAGAGGCGGTGGGCGGCGTGCATGGCGCTCTGCGAGGAGAGCACGATGCGCTCCGCGTTGTCCGCGCGCTCGATGCAGGCGCGTACGAGGGCCTCGCCGGCGCCCTTGCCGCGGGCCTCCGGCGCGACCGCGAGCATACGGATCTCTGCCTCGCCGGGGCCGGCTATGTCGGCCATGGGGCCGCCGCCGACGGGCACGAAGGTGATCGTGCCGATGGCTCCCGCCGGGGTTTCGGCGACCAGGATCTCGGCGTGTTCGGCTCGTCCGGCGACGTCCTTGAGGACCGGGAGGTAGGGGTCGTCCTCGCCGTAGTCCAGGAGACCCTCACGGAGGTAGGCATGGGCGACGAGGTCCCCGAGGAGGGGGTACTCGTCCGGGGTCGCGGGTCTGATGTGGAGGTCCATGGGGGTGAGTGTGCCTCGGGGCGCCGTCTGGAGGCTGCGCATTTTCTGAGGTCCTGGGGGCCCGATGCCGTGCGTTGACCGACCGCCGTCGTGGGCTGGTCGCGCAGTTCCCCGCGCCCCTTGGGGATGGGTGCCCGTGTCGCTGTCCAGGGGGCCTGCGCAGGCCGCCGGCCGACGCGCCTCACCAGATGCCCGCGATCCCGAACCCGTACGGGACTTCCCCCCCGCCCTCTCATCCGTGAACCGAAAAACCTGGACGACACCACCCACCTCAGGGGCGCGGGGAACTGCGCGATCAACCACGACGAACCCGCACCCGTACCCGCTCAGCTCGGGGCCCTGGGAATCCCGGGTGCCGGCACCCACTTCAGGGGCGCGGGGAACTGCGCGATCAACCACGACGGACCGGCACCCTTACCCGCGAAGCCATGTGACCCGGGCCTCCCTGGTGACGGAA
>NZ_JBHYUG010000067.1:0-8127 GCF_042749375.1 Streptomyces sp. NPDC059477
GGCGCGCGGTCCGTGCCCCGCGGGGGCGCCCTCCCTGGGCGGGGGCGGGGGGGGGCGGGCGGCCCGCCGGGCCCCGACCTCCCCGGGTCTCAGCGGAGCGGCACCGGTTCGGGCCGTTCGCAGGTGCTGCCGACCGGCAGGGAGGTGCGCCGGCCGGCCGCGTCCAGGAGCGTGAGCATCACGTCCAGGACATGGGCGGCGAGTTCGGCGGACGCCCGGTGCGGCCGGCCGTTCGTCAGGGCGTCCGCGAGGTCGGCGAGCCCGGTGCCGCGTCCGCTGTCGCGATAGCCGGCCCGCACCGGCAGGGGCCGCCACTCGTCGCGGGCGCGGTGGATCTCGACCAGCCCGTTGAAGCCGTTCGGGTCGGGCACCGACAGCGAGCCGGCGGTGCCGTGCACCTCGATGCGCGGCAGCCGGGCCGCGTGCACGTCGAAACTCATGACGAGCGTGGTCAGGGCGCCCCCCTCGTGTTCCAGGACGCCGGTGACATGGGTGGCGACCTCGACCGCGAACCGCTGCCCGGCCCGGGGCCCGCTGCCGATCTCACGGGCGGCCCGGGGTCGGGAGGCGGCCCCGGTGACCCGCACGACCGGTCCGAGCAGATGCACCAGCGCGGACAGGTAGTACGGGCCCATGTCGAGCAGCGGGCCGCCGCCCGGCCGGTAGTAGAACTCCGGGTCGGGGTGCCAGCGTTCGTGCCCCGCGGTGGTCATGAACGCGGTGGCGGCGACCGGTGTCCCGATCAGCCCGTCGTCGACGGCCGCCCGCGCGCTCTGCACGGCGGTGCCCAGGACGGTGTCCGGGGCGCAGGCCACCCGCAGTCCGGCGGCCCGTGCCGTGGTGAGGACGCCCGCCGCCTCCTCCCGGTCGGCGGCGAGCGGCTTCTCGCCGTACACATGCTTCCCGGCGGCGAGGGCGGCCAGCGCCACCTTCGCGTGCTCGCCGGGGGTGGTCAGGTTCAGTACGGCGTCCACGTCGTCGCGGATCACGAGTTCGGCGACGGATCCGGTGACCGCCACCGGTCCGGGCGCCCGCTCGGCGGCCACCCGGGCGCGGTGCGCGTCGAGATCGGCGACGGCGGTGAGCCGTACGCGGTCCAGACGGGCCAGGGTGTCCAGGTAGGCGCCGGAGATCTTTCCGGCGCCCACCATGCCGACCCTGAGGGGGTCAGGCACCCGGCTCCTCCCCGGGTGCCGCCTCGAAGCGGGCGGTCACCGTCAGGTTCTGGCTGACGGTGAGCGTCAGTTCCGGCTCCGCTCCGGCGTCGGCGCCGTTCACCGTCCATCCGGTGAAGCGCTGTCCGGCGGCGGGTTCGGCGGTGACGGTGATGACGCTGCCCTTCTCGTACTTGCCGGGCTCGCTCTCGTTGCCGTGGATGGTCACGGTGCCCGCGTCGGCCGGTTCGGCGGTGGCCCGCACGGTCTGCTGGACCATGCTGATGGCCATGACGTTGATCAGCCGTGCGGGGCCGCTGAGGGTGGTGCCGTTGTAGCGCATCACATTGACGGCGGTGACCTCGGCGTCGGCCCCGGCCTTGATGGTGTAGCCGTCGCCGCCGAGGTTGTCGGTGCCCAGGTTGAACGCGGTGACCTCGCCGGAGTTCACGACCAGGCCGTGGCGGAAGCCGTAGCCGAAGACGTCCAGCAGGGTGAGGTCGGTGGCCCCGTCGACGGTGACGATCTGCGCCTGCTTGCGCATGGGGACATCGATGACCTGCGGGAAGATGTTCTTCTCCTGCGCCCACTCGGGCAGCGCGTAGCCGACGCGGGAGACCGCGTTGCCGTTGGAGAGGACACCCTCGATCCGGCCGCCGTCGCTCTCCCCGACGGTGATGCCGTGCGAGAAGTAGGCGCCGGCGAGCTTGCGCACGGTGAAGCCGTCGTTGGTGTGGGTGGCCAGGTCGACGGCGTTCCAGGAGTTGGTCAGGCCGATGTCGATGACATAGGTGCCGGTCCCGTTGCCACGGATCGTGTACGGGTAGGGCTGGATGCCCTCGGCGGAGGCGGGGTTGTTCTCGGGGTAGAAGGCGCGCAGTCCGCGCACTCCCGCACCCTTGCCGTTCAGGGTGATGAGCGCGGTGGCGGTGTCGGGGCTGTCGGTGTCGCGTCCCTCGTACGCCATCAGGACGGTGCCGCCGCTGGCGCCGAGCAGGTCACGGTTGGCGACGGCGGAGGAGCCGCGCAGTTCGACGCCCTTGGGGACGGTGAGGTGGCCGTCGATCCGGTACCAGCCCGCCGGGAGGTAGACGATGCCGCCGCCGTCACGGCCGGCCCGGTCCAGGGCACGCTGGATGGCGGCCGTGGCGTCGCGCTGGGGCATGACACCGTTGGTGCGGGGCGCCTTGAACGGGGCGTCGGTGACGTCGTACAGCACCGCGCGGGCGGGCTTGGGCAGCGGTTCCTGCTCGTAGGCGGGGACCTCGCCGGAGAGGCGGTGGACGATGCCCTCGGTGGCGCCGATCAGTTCGGTCTCGGTGACCTTGATGTAGGCCTGGGAGCCGTTGCTGATGGCGGCGACACTGCCCTCCAGGGTGCTGGAGGCGAAGGACGATCCCCAGCGGGAGTCGAACTCCTCGGCCCGTACGGCCACGTCGGTGCGGCGCACGTCCGTCTCGATGAAGCTGCCGGTGAAGGAGGCACGCTGACCGGGCACGATGTGGATGCCGGTCTTAAAGTCGGACAGGCTGATCCGGTAGAACTGGTCCCATTCGAGGTCACCCAGGATCAGGCCGGTGGCGTGGGCGCGGGTGTGGGCGTCGAGCGTGGCGCGGGCGGGCGGCTTGTAGGCGGCGGGAGCCTTGGCCCAGTAGGCGTTGGAGAGGGTGATGTTCTCCCAGGTGCCGACGTCGGCGCCGTTGTAGCCGCGCACGCCCTCGGACAGGACGGTTCCCTTGATGTTGCGCAGGGTGGCCGACTCGTGGACCTGGCCCGAACTGGCGCTCTCACCACGGTCGTTGACGTAGGTGCTGATGCCGATGCCCTTGTACGAGTTGAGCAGGGTGACATCGGAGACGGTGCTCATCATGTAGTTCTCGTTGCCGCTCCAGCCGCGGCCCGGGATCTCGATGGTGTAGTTGTAGGGCACCGGGTCCGTGGCGCTCTGCCGGGGGTAGTACGTGGTGAGTCCGATGACGCCGGCGCTGCCGCCGATCCGCAGGAGCGCGGGGCCGTCCTCACCCGAGGGGAGGTCGGCGGACAGGACCGTGCCGTAGCCGCCGCTGCCCTTGTCGGGGTCGCGGTGGTCGCCGCGCAGGGTGCAGAAGGAGGAGATCTCCAGGGTGTCGGTGACCCGGTAGGTGCCCGACGGCAGCCAGACGGTGCCGCCGCCCGCGTCCTGGCAGTCGTACAGCGCCGCCCGGATGTCCTCGGTGGCGTCCTTGCGGCCGGTCGGGTCGGCGCCGTAGGAGCGGACGTCGAAGTCGGCGACGACCGGGGTCTCGGTCGGGTAGCGGGTGCTGACCAGCTTCGCCTCCCCTTCGACGGCGGCCAGGCCGCGGACCTCGAACTCGCCGATGGTGAAGTTCTTGCCGCTCTCGGCGTAGCCGGTCAGGGACAGCCGGACATAGCGGGCGGTGGTGGTGTCGAAGCGGGTGCCGAACTCCTTGTTGTCGCCGCCGCCGCCTTCGGCGACGGTGGTGAAGGAGCGGCCGTCGCGGGAGACCTGGACGTCGAAGCGGGAGGCGTAGCGCGAGCCCCAGTACACCCGGATCTCATTGACGGACCTGGCCTTGCCCAGGTCGGCCTGGAGCCACTCCCCCGTGCCGTCGGAGCCGCTGGTCCAGGTGGTCTTGGCATCGTTGTCAACGGCGTTCGCGGTGCCGTTTCCGGGGGCGCTGCTGCTCGCGGTGAGCGCGGCGCCGTCCGTGAGGTCGGTGCTGACGGCCGAGGCGGTGAACGCGTCGAGCGCGGCGTCGAGACCGTGCAGCGCGGTGCGCAGTTCCTCCTCGGTGGAGTCCTCGTTCCCGGCGACCGCCTCGGCGCCCTCGATCGCGGCGCTCAGCTCGTCCTTGGCACCGGCCGGGTACTGGCCGTCGCGGTCGCCCTCGCGGGCCGCGTGCAGGGCGAGCGCGGCGTCGTCGATCAGCGCCTGGAGGCCCTGGGCGGGCTTGAGTTCACCGGGGGCGACGGCGATCCGTACGGCGGCGACCTTCATCTCGACGGAGGAGCCGGCGTTGTGGATACGGAAGTCGGCCCCGTTGGCGCGGTTGGTGAGGATCGCGTCGTCCAGGGCGAAGGTGTGGGTCTTCCAGGTGCCGGTGTCGCCGTAGGTGAAGATCGCGGACGGCTTGAACTTGTCGGCCAGCGCGGCGCCCGGGGAGTCGTAGTGCAGGGCGAGTCTGCCGTTGCCGGAGTCGAGGTAGTCGACGCTGACGAACACCCGGTCGCTGTTGTTGTACAGGTAGGTGTCGTCGACGTTCAGGTAGAGGAAGTTCACGCCGGGGGCGGGCGCGGTGCGGTTGGTCTGCCAGTAGCCGCGGCCGTCGTGCGTGCCGATGACCGGGCCGGCGGAGGAGTCGCCGCCGCGGGGGGTGAGCCGGGAGGTCTCGGGAGCGGCGCCGAGGGTGGCGGAGGCTCCGACCGCGCCGATCCGCACGGCCGCGATGGTGATGTCCCGTGCCGTGTCCCCGTCGACCCCGGCCAGCCGCAGTACGTCCTTGCCGCCGGTGAGGTCGGCGTCGGTCAGGTCGAAGGCGCCGGTCTTCCAGGTGCCGGCGCCGGTCAGCGGCAGGGTGGCGTCGGTGCCGTCGGCGCCCTGGCGCAGGGTCAGCGCGCCCTTGCCGGTGTCCCGGTAGGTGACGCTGACCACCAGGTCGTCGCCGGGCAGGCTCGCCACGTACTCGTCGTCCAGGTCGAAGGTGAGGTAGGACGTACCGGCGGCGGTGTCGGTCTGCCAGTAGCCGCGGCCGTCCAGCTCGCCGGTGCGCAGCCCGGCCGGGTCGGCCCCGGCGGCGGCGCGCACGCCGAGGGAATCGGGGGTCGGGCCGAGGTCGGCGCCGACGCCGTTGGGGTACATCACGGGGTCGGTGGCCGCGCCCGCGAGGGGGACGGGCGCCCACAGGGTCAGCGCGGTCAGCAGGGCCGTCAGCACGATGGCGGGACGGCTCACCGCTCTTCGCCGTAGGGACAGGTCGGGCAGCACGGGCATCCTCCTGGGATGGGGTGGGTGTGTGCTCGGGTCGGAATTCGGGCGGGTCGATGTACGGTCGGCCGGGTCGGCGTGCGGTCAGGTCGACGCCGATACGGTCAGGTCGGCATGCGGTCGGGCCGACACCCGGTGGGGTCGGCATCCGGTCGGGTCGGCGTGTGCTCGGTCGGTACGGGGCCGCGGTGCTAGGTCGTACGGGTGCGGCCCGGCTTGAAGCCCAGCAGGCGGGCGCAGGCCGTGCTGTCGAACAGGGAGGCCCGGCCGGGCAGTTCGGCGAGTACGGGGACGTCGGGGAAGTGGCGTTCCAGCAGGTCGGCGGTGGGGCGGGGGGCGGAGGTGTCGGGGGCGGCGACGTTGATGACATGGCTGCCCCGCACCTTGGCCGTCAGGGCGAGCCGGATCACCATGGCGGCGTCGCGGGTGTCGAGCCAGCCCCACAGCCCGTCACGGTGTTCGCCCGGATCGGCGGCGACCTCGGCGAAGTGGGTCTTCAGCCGGGTGCCGGCGCCGGTGAACGGCATGCGCAGACTGATGATGTCGCTGCCCCAGCGGCGATGGGTGGCGTGGGCGATCTCCTCCAGAACGAGTTTGGACAGCCCGTAGGGGTCCTCGACAAGGGTGGGGTGCTGTTCGTCCAGCGGCAGGTAGCGGGGCGAGAGCGGGCGGGGCGCCCAGGCCAGGCCGACGGCGGCGAGGCTGGAGGTGGCGACGATCCGCTCCACCCCGGCCCGCCCGGCCTCGTCCAGGACGCGGTGGGCGGTGAGGCAGTTGGTGGCGAACAGCTTGCTGTCGTCGTCGGAGTTGGGATGCGGGATGGCGCCCAGATGGACGACCGCGTCCACGCCCCGCAGCGCGGCACGGACGACGTCCCGGTCCTGGAGGTCACCGACGTGCGTCCGGTCCAGGCGCGCGTCCTGCACCGGGTACTGGTCGACGGCGACCAGATGGTGGCCGCGTGCGGCCAGTTCACCGATCACATAGCCGCCGAGATGCCCGGCGGCTCCGGTGATCAGTACGCGCATCAGCCCTTCACCGCCCCGACCAGACCGCTGACGAAGTAGCGCTGGAGGAAGAGGAAGAGCAGGATCACCGGTACGACGATGATCAGCGCGCCCGCCATCAGGTTGTTGTACTGCGGGACGCTCTCCGAGGCGAGCGTCTGGAGCCCGAGCGGCAGGGTGTAGGTGGAGGGGTCGTTGAGCGAGACCCGGGTCAGCAGATACTCGTTCCAGGTCGGGATCGCGGTCAGCAGGGCGACGGTGATCAGGGCGGGCCGGGACAGCGGAAGATAGATGCTGGTGAAGATGCGCAGTTCGGAGGCGCCGTCGACGCGGGCGGACTCGCGCAGTTCATGGGGGATGGCGTTGAACGCGCCGTTCATCAGCAGGACGGACAGCGGGGCGGTGCCGTTGACGAAGGGCAGTACCAGGCCCATGTGGGTGCCGAGCAGCCCCAGCTCGTTCTCCAGGATCACGATCGGCAGCATCACGGTCACGCCGGGCACGAACAGCAGCGCCATGAACATCCGGAACAGTGCCGTGCGCCCCTTGAACCGCAGGACGGCGAAGGCGTACCCGGCCGCCGCGTAGACCGCGAGGGTCAGGACGACGGTGTAGGTGGTGACCAGGACACTGTTGAGGAAGTAGTCGAAGAAATTGAGCTGGTTCCAGGTGTTGACCAGGGTGTCGAAGGTGGGGTTCTCGGGGATGAGGTGCCCTCCGCGCACCACTTCGAACTGGGTCTTGAAGGTGGCCGACACCATCCACAGGAACGGATAGAGACTCACCACGGCGTACCCGGCCAGCAGCACGAAGACCACGACGCGGCCGGCGATACGACCGGCCGGCCTGGGGCCGGGGCGACGCTGCGACCGGTCCTGCTCGGTGTGACGGCGCGCGTCCGGGGCGGCAAGGGTGGTCATACTCGGCTCCTCATGGCACGCAGGTTGATCGCGGCCAGCACCATCGCCACGGCGAACAGCATCCAGCCCAGGGCGCTGGCCAGACCAAGGGTGGGGGCGAGGTCTTCGAGGAAGGCCAGCCGGTAGGTCTCCAGGCCCAGGACATTGGTGTGCTGGCCGGGTCCACCGTTGGTCATCACCAGGAAGGTCTGGAAGCCGTGCAGCGACTCACGCAGATTGAGCAGCATGTTGATCGCGGTCAGCGGCATCAGCAGGGGCCAGACGACGGACAAGTTGGTGCGCCACCAGCCCGCGCCGTCCAGTTCGGCGGCCTCCAGCACACTGCGGTCGATGGACTGGAGTCCGGTCAGGTACAGCAGCATGGCGACCGGCACATTGCCCCAGACGGTGACCACGATGAGGGTGGCCAGGGCGGTGTCGGGGTTGCCGAGCCAGCCCTGGGGCTGTTCCAGGGAGCCGAGGCCGAGCAGCCCGAGGAGATAGTTGATGGCTCCGTCCGGCTGGAGGATGTAGCGCCAGGCGAAGTAGACGGCGATGCCGGTGGTGACGTACGGGATGAAGTAGATCGAGCGCAGCACGCCCTGGAGCCGCTTGGCCTGGTTGAGCAGGATGGCCAGGGGGAACGACACGGCGATGGTGAGCAGCGGTACGAAGATCATCACCCAGAGGGTGTTGAGGGCCGCGGCCTGGACCGGGGGTGCGTGGACGGGGCTGCGCCACAGGAGGTCGGCGTAGTTGTCGAAGCCGACCCATTTCCAGTTCGGGGTGAAGCCGTTCCAGGTGGCGAAGGAGAGCGCGAAGCCGTAGCCGGTGGTGTACAGACCCATGACGGCGAAGAGGATCACCGCGGGGGCCACGAACAGATAGCCGGAGACGGCCTCGGTGCGGATCTTGCGGCGGCGCCGCGCCGGAGTGGTGCCCCCGCCCGGGGGCGGGGCGCGGGCGGCGGGGCCGGGGCGGGCCCGGGGGGGGGCGGGGGGGCCCGGGCCCCGCGGCGGCGGCCCCGGGCAGCGGCGCGGGGGGGGGGCCGGGAGTTCCGGGGGTGCCGGAGGTGCCGGAGG
>NZ_JBHYUG010000067.1:8137-12484 GCF_042749375.1 Streptomyces sp. NPDC059477
ACCCCCCCTCCCGCGCGCCCCGCCCGGGGGGCGCTTTGGGGGGGGGCCCCGCGCGGGTGGGGGCCCCCCCCCGGGGGGGGCCGGGCGTTGGGCGCCGTCGCCCCCGGTGGTCTCCGGGATGGTGGGGTGTGCGGTGGTCACTCGCCTTCCGCCCAGTAGTTGTCGGTCAGTTCGGTGATGCCCTTGCCCGCCTGCTCCGGCGACAGCCGGTCCAGCGGGCTCATGTCGACGAGGATCGCGGCGGCCTTGTCCTGCTCGTAGGCGGGCGGGAAGTAGGCACGGTTGCTCGGGTCGTAGGTGGTCTCCGGGGTGCCCGCGAAGCTGTCGAGCATGGAGGCGAGGGCGTCACCGAGCAGTTCGGTGTTGCCGTCACCGAGTTCGGTGGCGGGCAGGTCGCTGGAGCCCTCGGCGAACTTGGCGGCGACCTCGGGCTGGGAGAGGTACTCCATCCACTTCTGGGCGTTCTCGGGCTGTTCGGTGGTGGCGGCCATGCTCAGGCCGGTCAGCGCGAGCGGGCCGAGCGCCGGGTCGGGCACCTGGCCGTCCTCGGCGCCGGGCAGGCCGAAGGCGTAGACGTCGTCCGGGTCCATGCCGCTCTGCTCCAGGAACGACAGGGTGAAGGTGCCGCCGACCAGGAAGGCGGACTTGCCCTGGGCGAAGGCCTGGTCGGCCTCGTCGATGTCCAGGGACTGGGTGCCGGGCATCCAGTACGGGGTGAGCTGGTCGTACGCCTCAAGGACCTTGGTGCCGTTGGGTGAGGACCAGTCGCCGGTGTCGTCCTCGCCGTAGAGGGCCTGGTAGTCCTGCTCGCCGAGGATCGAGTAGGCGAGCGGCTGGGCGATCCAGGTGAGGCCGGTGTCGGGGATCTTCAGGCCGAGGGAGAGGCCGCCGTTCTGGGCGTCCTTCGCCTTGGTGGCCGCCAGGGCGTCGATGAACCCGGCCCAGGTGGTGGGCGGCTCGGTGATGCCCGCGTCGGTGAGCATCTGCTTGTTGGCGTAGACGATGCCGAAGGTGCCGATGGTGAACGGCACGCTGTGCCGGTCGCCCAGCGCCACGCCGTGGAACTTGGCGTCCTCGGGCTCCGACTCCTTGAGCTTGGCGTCGTTGACGTAGCCGGACTCGCGCACACTCTCCGGGTAGCGGTTCAGCCACTCGTCGTTGACCACGTCGGTGAGTTCCGAGACCACACCGCCGGCGCCGAGGGCCAGGTCCTCGCCGTCGGAGTGCAGTTCGAGCACGTCGGGGAGGTCACCGGTCTTGGCCGAGCTCTGGATCTTCGTGACGAACGCGTCGTCGGGGGTGTAGGCCTCGACCTCGACCTTGATGCCGGTCTCCTTCTCGAAGTCCTCGGCCACTGCGCGGAGCGCGGCGACGTGGGTCTGCTTGAAGGTCCACATCTCCAGCGTGTCGGAATCCCCGGAGCCCGAGGAGCCGCCGCAGGCGGTGAGAATCAGGCCGGCCGCGACGCTCGCCGCGGCCAGGCGGGCGGTCCGGGAATGACGTATGGGCATCGCCCTTACCTCGCTATCTCGCTATGCTTTATTCAGGTAGCCGAACATCGTTGGGTGACCTGAACATAGAGACGTCGTGATATAGCGTCAAGCAGACGGTCAAGATTCGTCCTGACCGAGCGTCAGAACGGTGGCACGGGAAGCGGAGGTTCGGGTGGAGTCAGTGGCAGCAGCGGCGGGTGAACGCAGGCCCGAGGAGGTCAAGTCCGCGGCGCGGGTGCTGGAGGTCCTGGAGCTGCTGGGCGCGGACGGCGCCAAGCTCTCGCTGGCCGAGCTGGCGGGCTCGATGCGGGTGCCCAAGAGCAGCCTGCACGCGGTGCTGCGCACCATGCAGGCGCGCGGCTGGATCGACGTCGACGCCCAGGGCACCCGGTACGGCCTGGGCCTCAAAGCCCTGATGACGGGCACGGCCTACCTGGAGGGCGACGACGTGGTCTCGCTCGCGGGCCCGGTGCTGGACGCGCTCGCCGAGGAAACCGGCGAGGCCGTGCATCTGACCCGTCTCTCCGGCGCGGACGTGGTGCAGCTGGCCAAGCGCGAGTCCCGGCACGCCCTGCGCATGTACGCCCCGGTCGGCCACCGGGTGCCGGCCCACGCGACGGCCCCCGGCAAGGCGATGCTGGCCCGGTTCGAGCCGGGCGAGGTGGACCGCCGGCTGAGCTGGCCGCTTCCCCAGCTCACCCTGGACACCGTGACCGACCCGGGCGCCCTCGCCGCCCAGCTCGCCGAGGCCCGGCTGCGCGGCTGGGCCCAGGACAACGGCGAGAGCTCCCCCGGCGTGCGCTGCGTGGCCGTCGCCCTGGGCACCGACCACCAGGGCGGCGACGCCATCAGCTGCTCGGGCCCCGCCACCCGCATGGACGACCGCCGCACGGAGGAAATCGCCCTGTCGGTCACCGAGGCGGCCCATTCGTTGCGCACCTTGCTGAAGCGGTTGGGTCAGCACTGAGGACCCCGGGGCGGACGGCGCCGACCCGCCGCACCGGCACCCTGACACGGACGCCGAGGCCACACGGGCCAGGGGCCGGCCCGGGCCGACGGCAAGGGGCCACGCCACGCCACGCGGGCCAGGGCCGCCTCAAGCCGCCGCCACGGCACGGACGCCAGCGAGCCGCATCGCCCCACGGGCGCGGGGACCGCGCGACCAGCCACCCACGACCCGCACCCGCGAACGGCTGCACCCACACCCACGCTCACCCATCACCCGCAAACCCCAACGCCGCCAGGGGCGCGGGGAACTGCGCGACCAGCCACGAACAGCCCGCACCCGCCCGACAACCCCTGCCGCCCACCCCCGCCCGCGCGCCCCACCCGCAACCCCAAGGCCGTTGACAGCGCACGCAGGGTCCGTTCGGATAGCCGTACCACATATGTCTACTCGAACGCCGGAGTCCCTATGGCCGACGCCCCCGCCATCCCCCTCGCCCCCGCCCCGTGGGTCGAGGAACGCGGTGCGAAGATCCGCATCACCGCCGTGCGCACCTTCCTCACCGCCCCGCACGGCTGCCCGCACCTGATCGTCCGGGTGGAGACCAACGAGCCGGGACTCTACGGCCTCGGCTGCGCCAGCGACCCCCAGCGCACCCTCGCGGTGCGTACCGTACTCGACGAATACGTCGGCCCGCTGCTGCGAGGACGAGACCCCGACGACATCGAGGACCTCCACCGCCTGCTGCTCAACAGCGGCTACTGGCGCGGCGGTTCCGTCGAGAGCAACGCCCTCGGCGGCGTCGACGTCGCCCTGTGGGACCTCAAGGCCAAACGCCTGGGCGCCCCGCTGTACTCGCTGTTCGGCGGCCGGGTGCGCCGCGCCGCGGAGGCGTACACCCATGTCGACGGCTCGGACCCGGCGGAGATCGCCGACAAGGTGACGGCGGCGCGCGAGCGCGGCTTCCGGCATGTCCGGGTCCAGGTCGCCGTGCCCGGCTCGGACACCTACGGCGCCGCCCGCGACGCCTCGCTCGCAGCGGCGGTGCGCGAGCGCCGGGTGCCCTGGGACTCGGCCGCCTACCTGCGGACCGTACCGAAGGCGCTCGCGCGGATCCGTGAGCTGGTCGGCGACGAGGTCGAGTTGCTGCACGACGTGCACGAGCGACTCGATCCCCGGCAGGCGCGGGAGCTCCTGCGCCGGATCGAGGACGTGGGCCTGTACTTCCTGGAGGATCTGCTCGCCCCCGAGGACGCGCGGCACTTCGCCCGGCTGCACGCCGTGTCCCCGGTGCCGCTGGCGGTCGGGGAGCTGTTCCACGACCCGGCCCAGTTCATCGCCCTGCTCGACGGCCCGGACATCGACTTCGCCCGGCTGCGCATCCCGACCCTGGGCGGCCTCACCCCCGCCCGCAAACTGGCCGTGCTGTGCGAGCTGCGCGGCGTACGGCTCGCCCCGCACGGTCCGGCGGACGTCAGCCCGGTCGCGCAGGCCGCGACGCTCGCGCTCGACGTGAGCAGTCACGCCTTCGGGGTGCAGGAGGCGGCCACGTTCGCGCCGGCCGTGGCCGAGGTCTTCCCCGGCACGATCGTGCCCGTCGGGGGCGCGCTGGAGCCGCCGGAGGTGCCCGGTCACGGTGTCGACTTCGACGAGAGCGCCGCCCGCCGCCACCCCGTACCCGAGCCGCTGGAGCACGACCGCTGGGCCCTGCTGCGCGGCCAGGACGGCAGCGTCCAGCGACCGTAGTCCCATAGCGCGCCACAAGGGCCATGAGCGCTGTAATTCCCCATAGCCCGCCATAGCCCCCGCCCTCGTACCACCGCCGGCCGGGGGGGGGTGGGGGCTGGGGGGGGGGGGGGTGGGTGAGGAGCAGTGTCAGTGAGAGAGACAGAGACACAGAGTCAGAAG
>NZ_JBHYUG010000067.1:12494-43313 GCF_042749375.1 Streptomyces sp. NPDC059477
GGCCGCGCCCCGCGCCCCTATGCCCCAGCGCCCCCCACCGCGCGTCGGGGGGTTAATTTCCCCCAGCGCGGGCACCGCCCCCCCCCCCGGACCCCCCGCCGCCCCGGTTCCCGCCCGGGGGCGGCGGCGGTCGTATGCCATCCGGAATGTCAGGCAATTCCCTGCCAGAAAGAGCGGCCTACGTAAATTAATTCCCCTGACCGTCTACCTGCGGAATTCCTCAAGTGCCAAACCCGGTATGCAGGCAGGGCCTTGACTTAGTAACACACGTGGTTTTACATGACCGGCACGAGCTGGACAGGAAGGTCCCTCCATGCATGCTCACCAGCAGGCCGGCGAGGAAAGAACGCTCAAGTTCCTCAATGAGCGGCTGCGGCCCGCGTTGTATCGCCACCGGGTACCCATGGACATCACGGCCTGGACCGTCCCGGGCGAGCCGGTCGCCGCCCAGGTGGCGCTCCGGGCCGAATATCAGCCGTTCACCGTCGGCGGTGAGTGGGGAGCCCCCTGGTCCACCACCTGGTTCCGGTTCAGCGGCGAGATCCCGGAGCGCTGGGCGGGGCGCCGGGTGGAGGCGCTGTTCGACCTCGGTTTCGATCTCACCCGTGGCCCCGGCGGTCAGGCGGAAGGTTTCGTCCACGACGAGAACGGCAAGCCCCTCCAGGGCCTGCACCCGTACAACCGCTCGCTGCTGCTGACCCGTTCGGCCGGTGGGAGCGAGCCGGTGCGGTTGCTGGTGGAGGCCGCCGCCAATCCGTCGATCGTCGCCAGCGCGGGTATCGGCACCCACTACGGCGACCCGCTGACCGCGGGCGGCGCGCCGCTCTACCGGCTGGGCACCGCCGACCTCGTGGTCCGCGAGGACGACGTCTGGCATCTGATCCACGACATGGAGGTGCTGGAGGAGCTGATGCGGGCGCTGCCCGATGCGCTGCCTCGCCGGCATCTGATCCGCAGGGCCCTGGAGCAGGCCGCCGACGCGGTCGACCCGTACGACGTGGCGGGCACCGCGTACCGCGCCCGCGAGGTCCTCGCCCCGGTGCTGGCCCGCCGCGCGCACGACTCCGCGCACACCACCGTCGCCGTCGGGCACGCCCACATCGACTCCGCGTGGCTGTGGCCGATCCGCGAGACGGTCCGCAAGTGCGCGCGGACGTTCTCCAACATGGCCACGCTCGCGGAGGAGTACCCGGAGCTGGTCTTCGCCTGCTCCTCCGCCCAGCAGTACGCCTGGCTGAAGGAGCAGCAGCCCGAGGTCTACGACCGGGTCCGCAAGGCGGTCGCGGCGGGCAACTGGGCGCCGGTGGGCGGCATGTGGGTGGAGGCCGACGGCAACCTCCCCGGTGGTGAGGCACTGGCCCGCCAGCTCGTCCACGGCCGCCGGTTCTTCCGCGACGAGTTCGGCGTGGAGAGCGACGGCGTGTGGCTGCCGGACTCCTTCGGCTACACGGCCGCCTATCCGCAGCTGGCCGCGCTCGCCGGGGCCCAGTGGTTCCTGACCCAGAAGCTGTCCTGGAACGAGACGAACCGGCTGCCGCACCACACCTTCTGGTGGGAGGGCATCGACGGCACCCGGATCTTCACCCACTTCCCGCCGGTCGACTCCTACAACGCCGAACTGACCGGCGCCGAACTCGCCCACGCCGTCGCCAACTACGCCGACAAGGGCGGCGGCTCCCGCTCCCTGGTGCCCTTCGGGCACGGCGACGGAGGCGGCGGCCCCACCGCCTCCATGCTGGAGAAGGCCCGGCGCCTCGCCGATCTGGAGGGCTCGCCCAAGGTCGAGATCCAGCATCCGTCGGCCTTCTTCCAGCAGGCGCGCGCCGAGTACCCGGACGCTCCGGTGTGGCGCGGCGAGCTGTATCTGGAGACCCACCGCGGCACGTACACCAGCCAGGCCCGCACCAAGCGGGGCAACCGGCGCAGCGAGGCGCTGCTGCGGGAGGCCGAGCTGTGGGCGGCGACGGCCGCCGTGCGGGAGGGCGCCGCGTATCCGTACGACGAGCTGACCGAGCTGTGGAAGCAGGTGCTGCTCCACCAGTTCCACGACATCCTGCCCGGCTCCTCCATCGCCTGGGTGCACAAGGAGGCCGAGCACACCTACGCCCGGATCCACCGGCGTCTGGAGCGGGTGATCGAACGGGCGGCCGGTTCCTGTCAGGACGGCGACCGGGTGTCCGTGCTGAACGCGGCGCCGTTCGCGCGCCGTGAGGTCGTGACCATCGACGGGGTGCCCGCGGGCGCCGACGCGCAGCGGCTCGCCGACGGCCGCTGGGCGGTACGGGCCCAGGCCCCGGCGCTGGGACGCGGGCCGGCGGGGACGGCCGACCCCGACGCCGACACCGCGCAGGTGACGGTCATGGAGGCCGAGGCGGACGGGCTCGTCCTGGACAACGGTCTGCTGCGCGTGCGGATCGACGCCGACGGGCTGGTCCGGTCCGCCGTGGACCTGGCCACCGGGCGGGACGCCATCGCGCCGGGCGCGGCGGGCAATCTGCTCCAGCTGCACCCCGACGACCCGGTGCGCTGGAGCGCCTGGAACCTCGACGCGTCCTACCGCTCCACGCGACGCGATCTCACCGAGGCGGTGTCGGTCGAACTCCGCGACCACGGGCCGCTGCTGGCGACCGTGCGGGTCACCCGCTCCACCGGCCGTTCGACGATCGTCCAGGATCTGACGCTCACCGCCGGCAGCCGTGCGCTGGTCGTTGACAACGATATCGACTGGCGTGAACGGGACATGATCCTCAAGGCCGCCTGGCCCCTGAACGTGCACGCCGAGCACGCCCGCGCCGAGATCCAGTACGGCCACATCGAGCGCCCCACGCACGAGAACACCAGCTGGGACGCCGCCCGCTTCGAGATCTGGGCGCACCGCTGGATCCATGTCGGCGAGCACAACTGGGGCGTCGCCCTCGCCACCGACTCGACCTACGGCCATGACGTCGGCCGTCACACCCGCGCGGACGGCGGCACCACGACGACCGTACGGCTGTCGCTGCTGCGTGCCCCGCACAGTCCCGACCCCTACGCCGACCGCGGCGCCCACCGCTTCCGCTACTCGCTGCGCCCCGGCGCCGATGTGGGCGGGGCGATCGCCGAGGGGTACGCGCTCAGTCTGCCGCTGCGCCCGGCCGCGCACGTGACGGGCGAGGCGGCGCGCCCGCTGGTCTCGGTGAGCAGTCCGGACGTGGTGGTGGAGGCGGTCAAGCTCGCCGACGACCGCTCCGGCGATGTCGTCGTCCGGCTCTACGAGTCCCGTGGCGGCCAGGCCCGCACCACACTCACCGCCCACTTCCCCGTCGCCCAGGTACAGGAGACCGACCTCTTGGAGGACCCCCTGACCGAGCACCACCACACGGACGGCGAGGTGCTGCTGACCCTCCGCCCCTTCCAGATCCTGACCCTGCGCTTCTCCCCCGCACAGCGGGACGCCGATGACTGAGCGCATCTCGCCCGACGGCAGGACGCCGTCCATGAGCGAGGATCGGCGAGGGAACGGAGACGGGCCGGGAGGTGGAGCCGTGGCGGGAGGCGGGACCGTGCCAGTGGGTGGGTCCGTGGCGGGAGGTGGGGCCTCGGCGGGAAGTGGGGTCTCGGCGAGGGGCGGGAGCTTGGCGAGGGGCGGGAGTGTGGCGCCGGGTGACGGCGGGGGGGCAGCGGTTGGGGGTGAGGGGGCTCTGGCGGCCGGGTGGCCGTTGCCCGACCGTGGGGCTCTGGCGGCCGGGCGTCCGGTGGCCGGCGGCCAGGCTTCGGCAGACGGGCATCCGGCGGCCGGTGGTGGAACTTCGGCGGCCGGACGGACGGCGCTGGGCAGCGAGGCTTCGGCAGGCGGGCGGCCGGCGGGCGGCGGTGGGGGTTCGGCAGCCGAGCGGGCGGCGCCCGGTGGCGGTGGGTCGGCCGTCGGTGGTGGGTCGGCCGTCGGTGGTCCCGCGCCGGGGGGCTGGACGTCTCCGGCGGGGAGGCCCGTTCCCCCTGACGCGGGCCCGCCTGCATCCGCCGCGCCCGCTTCCTACGACCGCACGGCACCGGCCACGACCGGCAACCCCTCCTCGGACCGGGCCGCGCCGACCACCCTGCGTCCCGCGTTCGACCGTGCCGCACCGGCCGGGCCCCGTCGTGGCTCCGCCGACCGCGCCCGGCCGTCGGGCGGGTCCGCCGGGTCGGATGTCACGGCCACCCTTCGGCAATGGGCCGCTCAGGACGGGCCGCTCGCGTTGCGGGCGCGGATCGCGTTGCTCGCGGGTGAGGGGCTGCGGGACTCCGTGATCGCGCGGCGGCTCGGGGTGTCGCGGCAGACGGTCGGGACCTGGCGGCATCGGTGGGCGGACCAGGGTCTGGAAGGGCTGCGGGGGCAGGCGCGGCCCGGGCGCCCGGCGACGGTCGACGACGCCGAGGTCATCACCCGGACACTGCTCGGCGCCGGAAGCCGGGCCGCGTCCCGGGCCATCGCGCGGGAACTGGGCCTGTCGCACGCCACGGTGGCGGGCATCCGGCGGCGCTGGGCGGCCGGACCGCCCGCCGAACCGCCGCTGCCCGGCCCCGATGTGTGGGTGCTGGGGCTGCACGCCGACGCCGAGCACACCGTGCTTCTCACCGGGACCCGGCCCGACCCGGGGGGCGCCCCGCCGGAGAGCAGTGTCGGCGCGGATGTGCTGACGGAACTGGACCGGGCGTGCGACGCGCTGACCGTCGTACGGGACCAGCAGCCGGCGTCCGGGGACGGCGGGGCGCTGGCCGCGTTCCTGGCCAAGGCGCACCGGCGGCATCCGCATGTGGCGCTGCACGCCCTCACGCTGTGGACGGCGCCGGGCGCCGACGCGCCGCCCGGCCCGGCGGAGGTGACCTTCCACCGCATTCCCGCCGCCACGCACTGGCGCAGCTATCTGCGGGCGCTGGTCGCGCTGGACAGCACCCGGCATCCGGAGTCGTCGCGCCGGGTGTATCTGGATCTGGCGGGGGCGATCGGCCGGTACGCGCAGGAGTCCCCGGGTGAGCCGCTCCAGTGGCTGCGCGAGAGCATCGCCAGTCACGCGCCCTCGGGCGAGGAGCCGGAGGCGGCGCTGCGGCGCGAGACGGCGGGCGGCGCCAACCACATCGATCTGGGGTCCTTCAACGAGTGCGTGGTGATCGAGGCGGTCCGGCTGGCCGGCACCATCACACGCGGTGAGATCGCCCATCGCACCGGCCTGACCCAGCAGTCCGTCTCCCGGATCTCCCGCTCGCTGCTGGCCCGCGGGATCCTGGTCGAGGACGCCCAGCTGCGCGCGACCTCCGGCAAACCGCGTACGCCGGTGCGGCTGCGCGGTGATGCCGCGCACGCGGTCGGCATCCATATCGACCCGGAGGTGTTCACCGCCGTCGTCATCGACCTGGACGGCGCCCCGGTGGCCGTGCGCTCGCAGCCGGTGCGGCCGACGGCCGATCCGGAGGTGCTGGTCAAGCAGGTGGTGCAGCTCGGCGGCGAGGTGCTGGCCGATGCGCGCGGGTCGGTGCGCGAGGACGGTTTCCTCGGGATCGGGGTGGCCGTGCCGGGTCCCGTGGACATCGCGTCGGGCACGGTGCTCGATCCGCCGCTGATGTCGGTGTGGACCGATCTGCCGTTGCTGTATCTGCTCAAAGATCATTTCCAGTGCCCGCTCATCATGGAGAAGGACGCGGCAGCCGCGGCGGCGGGCGAGCGCTGGATCGGGCGCGACCGGCGCTCGCGTGACTTCGTCTACCTCTATCTCGGTACGGGCGTGGGTTCCGGTCTGTATCTCAACGGCGATCTCTACCGGGGCATCAGCGCCAACGCGGGCGAGTTCGGGCAGCTGTGCGCGGTGGCGCTGGGCCGTACCGAACCGGACGGGCGGCCGGAGATCCTGCCCGAGTGCAATCCGCCGGTCGGTCTGTCGCAGCTGGCCGCGCGGCACGGCTGCGGCGCGGGCAGCGAACGGCCGGGCAGCGCCGCCGCCTACCGGGCCATCACCGAGGCGGCCGAGGCCGGGGACCCGGCGGCGGGTGCGGCCGTGCGCGATCTGGCGCGGGCGATCGGTCAGGGCACGGTCGGTCTGGTCGATCTGCTGGACATCGATCTGGTCGTGCTCGGCGGTCCGTTCTTCACCGACGCTGCCGCACCGCTCTATCTCGCCCAGATCGAGGAGATGGTGAACGCCTTTCCGACGGCCCGGCGGCTGCGGCACGTCGATGTCGAGGCGTCGGTCCTGGGCCCGGAGGCGGCGGCCGTCGGCGCGGCCTCCACGATCTTCCACGCGGCCTTCACCCCCCGGCTCGGCGGCAGCGCCCTGCGCCGCCCCGCCCCGGAATCCGGCCGATTCTCCTGATGGGTACGGATCACCGCCTTCACGGCCCGGGACCCACCCGGCAGGTGGAAAACAATTGCCTGACGTATCCGCGTCGGGCCGACACCTGACGTATCGCGTCGGGCCGACAGCGGCACGGGTTCCCGGCGGGTCCACCGCCATGGATCCCTGGTGGGTCCACCGCCACGGCTGACAGCCCGACCGCCTTGCCCACCGGGCCGCTCACCGGGCCGGGGGGGGCGCCCCCCCCCCCACGGCTTGTTCGTGTGCGGTTTGCTGAAGCGGGGTCCTGCTAATTTCGCCGGGTTGTCGTGTCGACGCTCGGAGGGGGAACGTCCGTGCAACTCCCGGACGGAATACGCAAGTCCGCCAATGTTCTGCTCTGCCTGGTGGCCGTCGCCGGGATCGGCTTCAGCGGCCGGGAGATCTGGCAGAACCTGCACAGCCGGTGGCAGATCGACGCCGGGTGCGGGGGGCTGGTCCCGGCGGGGCGGGTGCTGGCGCTGGACCGGGCGGGTGGGGAGATCATCCATCGGCGGGGGGATGCCGGGACCATCGAGCTGGACGGTCTCCCCGAGGGCGCCGAGCAGTGCGATCTGTTCAGCGAGGAGGCGGGGGGCCGGTGGTTCTTCATCGGCGCGGTCGGGGTCCATCCGATGGAAGCCCCGCTCGTCACCGACGATCAGATGCTGCCTCCGGTGGATCAGTTCGACTCGCGCACCTATCCTGCCCAGCCGCTCGGCGGCGGCATCACCGGCTCCCTGGACGACCAGGGCGTGGGGGTGGAGACGCCCTGCACCGGAGGGGAAGTGGCGGGCGAGCCGGTGAAGGCCCTGTGGGCGTGGGCGGGCCTGGAGCCGCCGTCGATCTTCACGGATTGGGGCCAGCCCGGTGACGACGACCGCGATGTCCTCGCCGAGATCGCCGTCATCACCGCCAACAACCTCGCCGAGCGCCTCGGCTGCGCCGAACGGCTGCCCGATCCGCCCGCCGACCTTCCCGCCCTGCCCGAGGGCCCGGTCCCGGTCGGGCGGGCCGAGGGCACCTGCGCCTGGTACCGCGAGTCCGGCCTCGCCGCCCGGGTCGGCTTCCCGGACGAGGTGCTGGAGGGACGGGTGGACGACACCCTGAGCGACGAAGCCTGCGCACTCGTCGTGAGCAGGGGCGAGGCCCAGGCCACCTACCGCGCCCTCCGGGAGGAACGCGATCTGATCAGTTCCCCGGATCTGCCCGGCCAGTGGTTCGTCACCCTGCACACCTACCGTGGTGAGCGGGCCAAGAACGTGTCGGCGGCGGGTGGCTCCGGCGACGACATCCCCGCCCGCCCCGGCACAGCCGGACGCACCCCTGGCAACACGGTCTGGTGGGCCTCCTCCCAGTGCGACGGCACCCCCCAGCTCCACACCATGACCATCGGACACGGCTACGACCGGGTGGTGGCCGCCGACGCGGAAGACCTCTTCCGCGCCTACGTCACCGAGATCACCGACCGCCGCGACTGCACGGACCTCGCCTTCCCGGAGTCCGACTCCTTCAGCCGCCCTCAGGACTAGAGACACACTTGCACGAGATTACGTACTTCCGTAATCTCAAACCCCGTGAACGACGACCCGACCCTGGAACAGCGCGTCACCGACCTCGAACACCGGCTCACCGCCCTGGAGGCCGCCGCCCCCACCGGATCCCGCTTCGGCGAGGGCGACTTCTGGGCGCTGGAAGGGCTCAAGGGCCAGCTCGCCGAGCTGGGAGCGGCCGACGGGGGCGTGCTGTACACCGGCGCGGTCCGGCTGCCCGGCGGTGAGTACTGCGAGTGGCAGTACGGCCAGCTGACCTCGGGGCTGATGGAGGGTGACTGGACGGAGACCGCCGACGCCTTCGCCGCCCTCGGTCACCCCGTCCGGCTCCGGCTGCTGCGCGAGATCCTCGGCGGCCGACGCACCGCCGCCGAACTCGCCGAGCTGGACGGCGTCGGCACCACCGGCCAGATCTACCACCACCTGCGCCAGCTCACCTCCGCCGGCTGGCTCCACACCAGCGGCCGGGGCCGCCACGAGGTACCGCCGGCCAGGGTCGTACCCCTGCTGGTGGCGCTGACGCTGGCCCGCCCGTGACCACGACCGCAGCTCCAGGAGACCCGAGGGGGACCCGATGACCGCCCGCAAACTCGCCATGACCGCCTTCCGCTGGCTGCTGCTCGCGTTCCTCGCCCTGGTGATCGCCGATGTCACCTTCGACCTGTTCGACCCCTGGTGGCTGACCCTGTCCCCGCTGGTCCTGGCGTACGTCGTCGTCATCGTCGGCAATCGCTGGGGCGGCGCCCCGGACAGTGCACGTCTCGCCCGCGAGCCGGTGGAGGTCGGCCCGCCCGTCACCGGCCGCTGGTCCGCCCTGAACAGCCCGGCCGACCGCACCCCGAGCCACGGCGTCCACTCCTACGCCCAGACCTACGCCATCGACATCGTCGCCGAGCCAGAGCCCGAGTCCGGCCCCGAGGCCGACCCCGAGTCCGACTCCGAGTCCGACTCAGGCACCGACGCCCCCGCCCGCCCCCAGTTCCGCCTCCTGTGGCCCATGACCCGCCGCAACACCGACTTCCCCGCCTTCGGCGCCCCGCTGGTCTCCGTCGCCGACGCCACCGTCGTCCGCGTGAGCGACGGCCAGCGCGACCACCTCAGCCGCAACTCGCTGCCCGCGCTGGTCTACCTGATGATCATCGAGGCGACCGTGCGGGAACTGGCCGGCGCCCACCGCATCCTCGGCAACCACCTCGTACTCGACCTCGGCGACGGCCACTACGCCCTGTACGCCCATATGAAGCGGGGCTCGGTCACGGTCCGCGAGGGCGACCGGGTGCGGGCCGGGCAGCTTCTCGCCCGCTGCGGGAACTCCGGCAACTCCACCGAACCGCATCTGCATTTCCAGCTGATGGACGGACCGGATCCAGTGGCCGCCCGCGGTATCCCGTTCCACTGGCGGGGGATCGGCGTACCGCGCAACCGGGAGACGTTCCAGGCCCCCCGGGAACAGCCCGCCCCGGTGCCGAAATGACCGTACGTCCCTCCCGCGTCACCCCCGCATAGGCTCTCCCCATGCCCCCGGCCACCAAGCGCCCCCGCGCCTACGACCCCGCCAAGACCCGCACGGCCGTGCTCGCCCAGTTCGGGCAGGTCCGCGACGCCGTGCGGGAGCTGGACGACGAGCGGCTCGCGCGCCCCACCCGTCTCGGCGACTGGACCGTGCGCGAGCTGGCCGCGCACCTCGCCCTGACGGTCGCCGCCACCGGCCGTGCCCTGGCCCGCGAGGCACCGGCCAAAGCGGACATCGCGCTGCTCGACTACCCGGCGGCCACCGTCCTGTTCGCCGAGTCCGTCGCCGACGGCACCCGGCGCCTGGCCGCCGCCCACCCCGACCTGACCGCCCTGTACGCCACCACCGGGGACGACCTGGCCGCCCGTCTCGCCGAGGTCGCCCACCCGCAGACGCGGATCGTCGACCTGCGGCCCGCCGCGATGACCCTCACCGATTTCCTGGTGACCCGCGTGATCGAGCTGGTCGTCCACACCGACGACCTGAACGCCGCCGTGCCGGAGCTGGCGATCCCGTACGACCGGCAGGCCCTGGCCATCTGTACCCGGGTGCTGGCCGACACCCTCGCCGCGAAGGCCCCGGGCGGCGCGACCGAGGTGCGGATCCCGCCGTTCGCCGTGGTGCAGTGCGTCGAAGGGCCCCGGCACACCCGGGGCACGCCGCCGAACGTCGTGGAGACCGACCCGCTGACCTGGATCCGCCTCGCCACCGGGAGGCTGACCTGGCCGGACGCGCTCGCGGACGCCAAGGTGAGCGCGAGCGGCGAGCGGGCGGACCTCTCCGCGCTGCTGCCCCTGATGCGCTGAGGGCGGCGCCCCAGCAGCGGACGGAACGATTCCCCCGCCCCTCCCGTCGAACGGGCATGTACCGGAAAAGGCAGCTGGACCCGTCCGGGAAGACCCGGCGGCTGACCCTGACGGCGGTCGCCCTCCTCCCGCTCGCCGCCGCCTGCGGCACCGACCGCAGCGGCTCCGCCTCGGTGGGCGCACCCCCGCCCGTGACCGGGGTGCACTGGAACGTCGAGAGCGTCACCGTCGACGGCACCACCCACGACGCCCCGTCCGGCGCCCACGTCACCATCGACCCCGGCGGCCGGGCCCAGGGCAACTACGGATGCAACCACTTCACCGCCCAGGCCGAATTCGACGGCGACCGGGTGCGCCTCGGCGACGCCACCATGACCGAGATGGCCTGCGCCGACGAGCCGATGGCCTTCGAGCGGACCCTCGCGGACACCCTCGCCGCGGGCGCCCTCACCACCGAGGTCACCGCCGACCGCCTCACCCTCACCACTGACGCCGGGGACACGGTCCGCCTCACCGAGGAACGGCCCGCGGAGCTGTACGGCACGAAATGGAACGTAACGGCACTCGGTGCCACCGGCGCCGACTCCACCACCAGCTCGCTGCCCGGTCCGGCCGCACCCCACCTCACCTTCGACCGGAAGACGGGAGCCGTCAGCGGAAACCTGGGCTGCAACCAGGTGAACGCGCAGGCGACGGTCGGCGACGGCGTTATCACTCTCGGCACGCCCTCGACGACCCGAATGATGTGCGACGCCTCACTCATGGACACCGAGAAGGCGCTGCTGCGCCTCTTCGATGCCACGGCCGATTACCGCCTCGACCATCGCACTCTCACGCTGACCAGCGAGAACGGCACGACGGTGACGGCCGTCGCGAATCAATGATCGTTTGCGCGGCGAAGGAATTTCCCGTTCCCCAATTCGGACCAGTGGTCGATCTCGCCTACACTCGGTGCCGTGCCACGTGGTGACGGTCGACTCAGTCATGATCTGCTCCCCGGTGAGAAAGGCCCCCAGGACGCTTGCGGCGTCTTCGGTGTCTGGGCTCCGGGCGAAGAGGTCGCCAAGCTCACTTACTTCGGGCTCTACGCCCTCCAGCATCGAGGCCAGGAATCCGCGGGAATCGCGGTCAGCAACGGCTCACAGATCCTCGTCTTCAAGGACATGGGCCTGGTCTCCCAGGTCTTCGACGAGACCTCGCTCGGTTCCCTCCAGGGTCATATCGCGGTCGGTCACGCCCGCTACTCGACCACCGGCGCCTCCGTCTGGGAGAACGCCCAGCCGACGTTCCGCGCCACCGCCCACGGGTCCATCGCCCTCGGGCACAACGGCAACCTGGTCAATACCGCCCAGCTCGCCGAGATGGTCGCCGACCTGCCCAAGCAGCAGGGCGGCCGGGTCCCGCGCGTCGCGGCCACCAACGACACCGATCTGCTGACCGCGCTGCTCGCCGCCCAGGCGGACACCGACGGCCGGCCGCTCACCATCGAGGAGGCCGCCCACTCGGTCCTCCCACAGGTCAAGGGCGCCTTCAGCCTCGTCTTCATGGACGAGCACACCCTCTACGCGGCTCGCGACCCGCAGGGCATCCGTCCGCTGGTCCTCGGCCGCCTGGAGCGCGGCTGGGTCGTCGCCTCCGAGTCCGCCGCCCTCGACATCTGCGGCGCCAGCTTCGTCCGCGAGATAGAGCCGGGCGAGTTCATCGCCGTCGACCAGAACGGCCTGCGCAGCTCCCGCTTCGCAGAAGCGAAGCCCAAGGGCTGTGTCTTCGAGTATGTGTATCTGGCCCGCCCCGACACCGACATCGCCGGGCGGAACGTCTACGCGAGCCGCGTCGAGATGGGCCGCCGGCTGGCGAAGGAAGCCCCGGCCGAGGCCGACCTCGTCATAGCGACCCCGGAGTCCGGCACCCCCGCCGCGATCGGCTACGCCGAGGCGTCCGGCATCCCCTTCGGCAACGGCCTGGTGAAGAACGCCTACGTCGGCCGTACGTTCATCCAGCCCTCCCAGACCATCCGCCAGCTCGGTATCCGCCTCAAGCTGAACCCGCTGAAGGACGTCATCAAGGGCAAGCGCCTGGTCGTCGTGGACGACTCCATCGTGCGCGGCAACACCCAGCGGGCCCTGGTGCGCATGCTGCGCGAGGCCGGCGCGGCCGAGGTCCACATCCGGATCTCGTCGCCGCCCGTGAAGTGGCCCTGCTTCTTCGGCATCGACTTCGCCACCCGCGCCGAACTGATCGCCAACGGCATGACGGTCGACGAGATCGGCACCTCGCTCGGCGCCGACTCCCTCTCCTACATCTCCATCGACGGCATGATCGAGGCGACCACCATCGCCAAGCCGAACCTGTGCCGCGCCTGCTTCGACGGCGAGTACCCGATGGAGCTTCCGGACCCGGAGCTGCTCGGCAAGCAGCTGCTGGAGACCGAGCTGGCCGCCGGTCCGGCAGCCACGGCCGCGGCCGACGCGATCCGTCGCCCGTAAGCCCCGTAGCAACCAACCCGAAAGATTCCCAGGCAATGTCTTCTGTGTCCGACCCCTCGCCGCCGGCGACGGGCGCCTTCGCCGGTGCTTCCTACGCCGCCGCCGGCGTCGACATCGAGGCGGGCGACCGCGCGGTGGAGCTGATGAAGGAGTGGGTGAAGAAGACGCGGCGCCCCGAGGTCCTCGGCGGCCTCGGCGGCTTCGCCGGCCTCTTCGACGCCTCCGCCCTCAAGCGCTACGAGCGCCCCCTGCTGGCCTCCGCCACCGACGGCGTGGGCACCAAGGTCGACATCGCACGGCAGCTCGGCGTGTACGACACCATCGGCCACGACCTGGTCGCCATGGTCATGGACGACATCGTGGTGTGCGGCGCCGAGCCGCTGTTCATGACCGACTACATCTGCGTCGGCAAGGTCCACCCCGAGCGGGTCGCCGCCATCGTCAAGGGCATCGCCGAGGGCTGTGTGCTGGCCGGCTGCGCCCTGATCGGCGGCGAGACCGCCGAACACCCGGGCCTGCTGGGCGCGGACGACTTCGATGTGGCGGGCGCCGGTACGGGCGTCGTGGAGGCCGACCGGCTGCTCGGCCCGGATCGCATCCGTACGGGTGACGCGGTGATCGCCATGGCGTCCTCCGGTCTTCACTCCAATGGATACTCCCTGGTCCGCCATGTGCTGCTGGAGCGGGCCGGGCTCGCCCTGGACGCCGAGATCGCCGACCTCGGCCGCACCCTCGGCGCGGAGCTGCTGGAGCCCACCAAGATCTACTCCCTGGACTGCCTGGCGCTGACCCGCACCACGGACGTCCACGCCTTCTCCCATGTGACCGGCGGCGGACTCGCGGCGAACCTCGCCCGGGTCGTCCCGGACGCCCTGCACGCCCGCGTCGACCGCTCCACCTGGACCCCGGCCCCGATCTTCGACCTGGTCGCCCGCACGGGCTCCGTCGAGCGCCTGGAGCTGGAGAAGACCCTGAACATGGGCGTCGGCATGATCGCGATCGTGCCCCAGGACTCGGTGGACGTGGCCCTGTCCACACTGGCGGACCGCGGCGTCGAGGCATGGCTGGCCGGCGAGATCACCGAGCGCGGCGAGGAGACCACCGGCGCGAAGCTGGTGGGCGACCACACCGACTAGGACCGACCAGAAACCGACCGGGAGCTGAGCCAGGGACCGACGGGGGCGTGCCTGCGCCGACAACGACGCGCAGGCCCCGAAGGCAGCACAAATCCCGGTCCGGTGTTGAACCCGGACCGGGATGAAACGGCTAAGCCGCTGCTGGCATCACGCGCCGCGACGGTGTTGCGAGGACTGGCTGTCCCCGTCCTCCTCGTCGTCGTCCTCATAGAGGTCGGCATAGCGTGAATACAAGTCTTCGCCGTGCTCATCGTCCTCGAATTGCTCGCCGCCGCTGCTCGGCGGCGGTGGATTCGCTGTCGATGCGCCCAGCTCCTCAGCCAGGCGTGAGAGATCCGTCCCACCGCTGTTGTACTTCAGCTGGCGGGCGACCTTCGTCTGCTTGGCCTTGGCCCGGCCGCGCCCCATGGCTCGACCCCCTCAACGACGGGGCTCGACGGCCCCAGAGTCTTGACACGCGTTCATGATCCGGAACGGGCTCTCCGCAGAGAGACCGGTCCGTAGGGCTTCCACGGTACCTGAGCCCACGCCCATACGGTACGTCGCCCGCAGGAAGGGCGTGTGCACACAACCGTCGAGGAGCCCTGTCCTCGCTGGTCAGTGGCGATTTTAACCACTTATCGGCGGACGACCCGCCGGTCGGAGTGAGAGTTCTCTCCAACAGCCCGCCGGCGGGTACCGCGCAAACCTTCGAGACCGCTGTGAACCGCCCGCGTCAGCGGCGGGCCGCGGCGGCCTCGTGCATCCGCTGCTCGGCGATCCGGTCGGCCGCGGCGGCCGGCGGAACACCGTCCTCCTTCGCACGTGCGAAGATCGCGAGCGTGGTGTCGTAGATCTTCGCGGCCTTCGCCCGGCACCGCTCGAAGTCGAAGCCGTGCAGTTCGTCGGCGACCTGGATGACCCCGCCCGCGTTCACCACGTAGTCGGGCGCGTAGAGGATCCCGCGGTCGGCGAGGTCCTTCTCGACGCCCGGGTGGGCGAGCTGGTTGTTGGCCGCGCCGCACACCACCTCGGCGGTCAGCACCGGCACGGACGTGTCGCTCAGGGCCCCGCCCAGCGCGCAGGGGGCGTAGATCGCGAGATCCTCGACCCGGATCAGCTCCTCGGTGCCGGCCACGGCCCGCACCCGCGGGTGGCGCTCGGTGATCCGCCGTACGGCGTCCTCGCGCACATCGGTCACGAAGATCTCGGCGCCCTCCGCGACCAGGTGCTCCACCAGGCGGTGGCCGACCTTGCCGACGCCCGCGACACCGACCCGCCGGCCGCGCAGCGCGGGGTCGCCCCACAGGTGCTGGGCGCTGGCCCGCATGCCCTGGTAGACGCCGAAGGCGGTGAGCACGGAGGAGTCGCCGGCGCCGCCGTTCTCGGGCGAACGGCCGGTCGTCCAGCGGCACTCCCGGGCGACGACGTCCATGTCGGCCACGTACGTACCGACATCGCAGGCGGTGACGTACCGGCCGCCGAGGGAGGCCACGAAGCGACCGTAGGCGAGCAGCAGCTGTTCGGTCCTGATCTTCTCGGGGTCTCCGATGATCACGGCCTTGCCGCCGCCGTGGTCGAGCCCGGCCATGGCGTTCTTGTAGGACATTCCGCGGGCGAGGTTGAGCGCGTCGGCGACGGCCTCCGCCTCGGTGGCGTAGGGGTAGAAGCGCGTCCCGCCCAGGGCGGGACCGAGGGCGGTGGAGTGGAGGGCGATCACGGCCTTGAGGCCGCTGGCACGGTCCTGGCAGAGCACGACCTGCTCATGGCCTCCCTGGTCCGAGTGGAACAGGGCGTGCAGGACATCAGCGGGTGCGCCGGTCACATCGGTCACGGTGGTGACTCCTGAAGCAAGTAGCGGCGGGTGGCACGGCCGGTGGGCCGTACGGGACGAGACTAGGGCCTGTCGTGTGGATCATCCCGGCATCGTGGGGCCCGGGGCCGGACGAACCGCACCGCGGCCCGCGGTCGGCCCGAATCCGGACGGCAGACCCCGGATCCCCGTCGGCCCGCCGGCCGCGCAGTGCTCTGGATCACCTCCTCCTGGGGTACGTCCGTGCGACGATCTGGATAGTTTTCCCGCACGTCTGGGTGCGGGTCCCGCAGTTTTCCCCGGCAGACCGCGGGGGAGGGAGCAGGCGTGCCCAAGGTGTCCTCGGTGATCGTCCCGTACGCGGCGTACCTGCGGGTGTACGAGCCGCTGGCGGCCTTCCCGGAGCGGGAGCGCGGCCACTGGGCGCGCTATGCCCGGCGCTCCGACCGTCCCTCGTACCAGGACGAACTGCGTCGCTCGCTGGCGGACTTGCTGCCCACCCCGCCGATCGCGGTGCCGGTGCACGAGAGCCCGGACGCCTTTGTGCTGGAGGCGGACGGCGTGGTCCATGTCTGCCCGTGGCGCACCCGGCTGCGCGGCTGGCAGGCGCTGGGCGACCTGGCGGAGGAGTTCCCGGCGCCGGTGCTGGACGCGGTGCTGCCGCCGCTGGTGCGCGACCAGGCGGCCAGGGACTACGAGCGCTGGCTGGCCGGCCACCCGGACGCCCGGCCGTGGATCCGCACGGCGACCTGGCAGGTGCCGCTGAACTGGTTCGTGCTGGTCGCCGACGACGAGCGGGAGTACGCGAAGGCGGCGGCCGACGGGACCGGTGAGGCGCCGGTGCTGCGCTACCGCACCCCGATGGTGCAGGCCCGGCGCCGGGTGGCCCGCGCGCTGCGCACCCTGCGGGACACGGTGGACGAGGGTCCGCTGGTCGAGGGTGTGGTGGAGGTCGGGCGCTGGCTGGAGGAGTTCCATCCGCGCTCGCTGGTCGAGCTGGACTACGGCGGTCTGGTGCACGCCCTGCCGGCCGGCGAGCTGGAGGACGATCACTCGGCGGCGGATGTGGCCGAGGGCATCGAGGCGCTGCGCAAGGGCGACGGTGAGGCGGCGGCACAGGCGTACGGGCGGCTGGTGGAGCGCTGGCGCGCGGTGCGCGATCTGCGCTCGGCGAACTGACGGCCCAGAATATGTGAGGCAAGTCACACGTTTTTGAGGTGGGATACCGCGTACGGTCGACCGCGTGTCCGGGAGTTGACGGGACGTAGGTCCCGATCCGGGCTTTTGTGTCAAGCGTGACAGACCGCACTTACGCGGCTCTTGCCTCCCGTACCCCTCCTCATGCCAAAATAGGACAAGGAGCCCGGGGAGGGCTCTTTCTGAGCATTGCATGCTTTGGGGGGTCTCGTGACTCCTGATCGCCCTGTGACTGATCGTCACGGTGGCGTGACTGTCCGCTATGGCATGGTCCATCGGCTTCCGTCGCTGATGAACACCTGGGAGGGCAATTCCATCGGTTTGGCCGACGCGGCTGGACGGATGGTGTAGTTGTAGTGCCGAGGACAAGCCGTTCGTCCTATAACCGACTCGACTCGCGTCCGCCATTTCGGGCAACGCGGGTCAAGGTGCAGAATTTAGAGGAAAGAACCGAGAACGATCGGTTCTCCCGAGGAGGCCGCTCATGACCGCTCGCACCCCTGATGCCGAGCCGCTGCTGACCCCGGCTGAGGTCGCCACGATGTTCCGTGTCGACCCGAAGACGGTCACGCGGTGGGCGAAGGCCGGAAAGCTCACGTCCATCCGCACGCTCGGCGGGCACCGCCGCTACCGCGAGGCCGAAGTCCGCGCACTGCTCGCGGGCATCCCTCAGCAGCGCAGCGAAGCCTGAACAACTCAATACCGGGCAGATCGGTAGGTCCCCCAACCCGCCGGAACGCCCGAAACCCTAGCTCCAAGCGACGCGGGAACTGCCCCAACAGAACCCACGCCCAAGCACTGCACAGCAACTGAACATCAACAGGGTGCGTCGTCGATCGCGCTGGACTCCGCCGGGTCCAGCGCGATCTTTTTTGTGCCCTGACGGCCGGGGTGCGGGGCAGCCTGTGCGCGGCCTTGTGGGAGTCTGGGGAGGGCTGTCGAAACAGCCGTGGCACCCCTCACAAGGGGGGTGCAATTGCACATATTAAATTGACTAGTTGTAGGGGTGCGGTAAGCCCCATGGTTTTGGAAACTCTCGCGGTGACTACCGTCACATGCCAGGGTACTTGTTGCCACTGGCGTATCTGCGCTAGTGGATGCGCGTGTTCCGGCGCTGTGCGCGGGAGCCGGAGTGGCGCCGGCCGGTGGTCGTCATGCCGGTGAACTCTCGTCCTGTGTGCGGTCGCCGTCGCTGTCGGCCACCAGGGTGGCCGGTGCCGGGGGCGTGCCGTCCATCGCGAGGCGCAGCAGCCGGTGGCAGATGGGGCAGTGCCGCGTCAGATGGCGGTAGGACGACGCGGCCGACAGATGCGCGCGGAGCAACGCCCGCGTCTCGTGCCTGGCCGATGCCGCCATACGCTACCTCCACGTTCCACCGAGGGGCCCGGGTGGAACGGCCCTTGCTCTCCTGGGTACCCATCCAGGTCGCGGGCGTCAAGACGGCTGTCAGGACAGCCGTCGGGAAGAGGCGTCGGTATCGGTGCCGCAGACGGGCATGAAAAAGGCCCGCCACCCTCGACGGGTGCGGGCCCTTGCCGCGTCTTCTCTTCTGCTGTGGTTCTTCTTCTGCGGTCCTGACGGGATTTGAACCCGCGGCCTCCACCTTGACAGGGTGGCGAGCACTCCAAGCTGCTCCACAGGACCAGGTTTTGCGGCGCTTTCCGGTGCGTTGCGCTGCGAGAAGGACTGTACAGGAGGGTGAGCCCACTGGTCGAACTCACCCAGCGTACCGCCGCCGTTACCCAGCGGCGGCGTCGATCGCCTTCACGATCCGCTTGTCGGAGACGGGGTACGCCGTGCCCAGCGCGTGCGCGAAATAGCTGACGCGCAGCTCCTCGATCATCCAGCGGATCTCCCGGACGCTGGACGGCACCGGCCGCCCCTGGGGCAGCTGCTCCAGCAGCCAGGCGTACTCGTCCTGCATCTCGTGGACCTTCTGCATCCGGGCCGTGTCCCGCTGGGCGTTCGTCGCCATCTGCTGGAGCCGGCGGTCCACCGCGATCAGATAGCGCACCAGATGCGGCAGCCGCCCGAGCCCCGTCGCCGTCACGAACCCCGGCCGCACAAGGCCGTCCAGCTGCGCCCTGACGTCCGCCAGGTTCGCCACCAGCACGGCGCTGCGTACGCCCTTCAGACGGCGCTCAGCGGCCTGCCAGGCGGCCAGCACCTGCTGCACCTGGGCGACCGTACGGACCGTGGTGTCCACGATCTCGGCGCGCACCTTGTCGTACAGCTTGCGGTACGACTCCTCGTCCCACGCCGGGCCGCCGAAGTCGGCGATCAGCCGGTCCGCCGCCGCCGTGGCGCAGTCGTCGAACAGGGCCTGGATCGAGCCGTGCGGGTTCGCCGACAGGGCGAGCTTCTGCGGGTTGGTCAGCTTCTCGGAGGCGAACTTCGCCGGGTTGACCGGGATGTTGCGCAGGATCAGCCGCCGGGTGCCCCGCCACATGGCCTCGGCCTGCTCGGCCTCGGTGTCGAAGAGGCGTACGGAGACGGTGTCGCCGTCGTCCACCAGCGCCGGGTACGCCTTCACCGGCTGGCCGGCCCGGCGGGTCTCGAAGACGCGGGTGAGCGTGCCGATCGTCCAGTCGGTCAGGCCCGTGCGCTCCAGGGACTCGCCGCCCTGGCGGGACGCGGTGGCCGCGGCGGCCTGGGAGAGCGCCTGGCGGGCCTTGGGCTTCAGCCGGAGCCGCAGCGCCTCCAGGTCCTTGTCCTCGGCCAGGTTGCGGCGCCGCTCGTCCACGATCCGGAAGGTGATGCGGAGGTGGTCCGGCACCTTCGCCCAGTCGAAGTCCTCGGCGTCGAAGGGGACGCCGACCATTCGCTTCAGCTCGCGGGCCAGGGTGAGGGTCAGCGGCTCCTGCAAGGGCACCGCCCGGTCCAGGAAACGCCGGGCGAAGTCCGGGGCGGGGACGTAGTTGCGGCGGATCGGCTTGGGCAGGGAGCGGATCAGCTCCGTGACGACCTCCGCCCGCAGGCCCGGGATCTGCCAGTCGAAGCCCTCGTCCGTGACCTGGTTGAGGACGTGGAGCGGGACATGGACGGTGACCCCGTCGGCGTCCGCGCCCGGCTCGAACTGGTACGTCACCCGGAACGTCAGCTGGCCCTGACGCCAGTTGTCCGGATAGTCGGCCTTGGTGACCGCCTGTGCCGACTCCCGGACGAGCATCTCGCGCGCGAAGTCGAGGAAGTCGGGCTGCTCGTGCCGCTGGTGCTTCCACCAGGAGTCGAAGTGCGCGCCGGACACCACATGGTCGGGCACCCGCTGGTCGTAGAAGTCGAACAGCGTCTCGTCGTCGACCAGGATGTCCCGGCGCCGGGCCCGGTGCTCCAGCTCCTCCACCTCGGTGAGGAGCTTGCGGTTGTCGGCGTAGAACTTGTGGTGGGTGCGCCAGTCGCCCTCGACCAGCGCGTTGCGGATGAACAGCTCGCGGGAGGTCTCGGGGTCGATCCGGCCGTAGTTCACCTTGCGCTGGGCGACGATCGGGACGCCGTACAGCGTGACCTTCTCGTACGCCATCACCGCGGCCTGGTCCTTCTCCCAGTGCGGTTCGCTGTAGGTGCGCTTGAGGAGGTGCTCGGCGAGCGGCTCGACCCACTCGGGCTCGATCTTCGCGTTGACGCGGGCCCAGAGCCGGGAGGTCTCCACCAGCTCCGCGGACATCACGAACCGCGGCGGCTTCTTGAAGAGCGCCGAGCCGGGGAAGATCGCGAACTTGGCGCCCCGGGCGCCGAGGTACTCGCCGCGCTCCCGGCGGCCGGTGTCCTTGGCCCCCTTCGTCTCCTTCGCGTCCTTGGACTCCTTCACGTCCTTCATCCCGATGTGGGAGAGAAGTCCGGCGAGGAGGGAGACATGGATGCGGTCGCCGGGGGCGTCGTCCTCGTTGAGGTGGATGCCCATCTGCTTGGCGACGGTCCGCAGCTGGGTGTAGATGTCCTGCCACTCGCGGATCCGCAGGAAGTTCAGATACTCCTGCTTGCACATCCGCCGGAAGGAGGACGAGCCGCGCTCCTTCTGCTGCTCCCGGAGGTACCGCCAGAGATTGAGATAGGCGAGGAAGTCGCTGGTCTCGTCCCGGAAGCGGGCGTGCTGCTGGTCGGCCTGGGTCTGTTTCTCGGCGGGGCGCTCGCGCGGGTCCTGGATGGACAGCGCGGCGGCTATGACCATGACCTCGCGGGCACAGCCGTTGCGGTCCGCCTCCAGGACCATCCGCGCGAGCCGCGGGTCCACGGGCAGCTGGGCCAGCTTGCGCCCGGTGTCGGTGAGCCGTTTCCGTGAGTCCTTCTCCGCGGCGTCGATCGCGCCCAGCTCCTGGAGGAGCTGCACGCCGTCGCGGATGTTGCGGTGGTCCGGCGGGTCGATGAAGGGGAACTTCTCGATGTCGCCGAGGCCGGCCGCGGTCATCTGGAGGATGACGGAGGCGAGGTTCGTCCGGAGGATCTCGGCGTCCGTGAACTCCGGGCGGGCGAGGAAGTCGTCCTCGTCGTAGAGGCGGATGCAGATGCCGTCCGACGTACGGCCGCAGCGGCCCTTGCGCTGATTGGCGCTGGCCTGCGAGATCGCCTCGATGGGCAGCCGCTGGACCTTGGTGCGATGGCTGTAGCGGGAGATCCGGGCGAAGCCGGGGTCGATGACGTACTTGATGCCCGGGACGGTCAGTGAGGTCTCGGCGACATTGGTGGCCAGCACGATCCTGCGGCCGGTGTGCGGCTGGAAGACCCGGTGCTGCTCGGCGTGCGACAGCCGCGCGTACAGCGGCAGGACCTCGGTGAACCGGAACGCCTTCTTGGTCAGCGCGTCGGCCGTGTCCCGGATCTCCCGCTCACCGGAGAGAAAGACGAGGATGTCGCCCTTCCCCTCGCCCTGGAGCTCCTCGACGGCGTCGATGATCGCGGTGATCTGATCGCGGTCGGCGTCGTCGGAATCCTCTTCCAGCAGCGGGCGATAGCGCACCTCCACCGGGTACGTACGGCCGCTGACCTCGATGATCGGGGCCTCGCCGAAGTGCCGGGAGAACCGCTCGGGGTCGATGGTGGCCGAGGTGATGACGACCTTGAGGTCCGGCCGCTTGGGCAGCAGCTGCGCCAGATATCCGAGCAGGAAGTCGATGTTGAGGGACCGCTCGTGGGCCTCGTCGATGATGATCGTGTCGTAGGCGCGCAGCTCGCGGTCGGTCTGGATCTCGGCGAGCAGGATGCCGTCGGTCATCAGCTTGACGAACGTGGCCTCGGGGTTCACCTGGTCCGTGAACCGCACCTTCCAGCCGACGGCCTCGCCGAGGGGGGTGTCCAGCTCCTCGGCGACCCGCTCGGCGACGGTCCGGGCGGCGATCCGGCGCGGCTGGGTGTGCCCGATCATGCCGCGCACCCCGCGCCCCAGCTCCATACAGATCTTGGGGATCTGCGTGGTCTTCCCGGACCCGGTCTCACCGGCGACGATCACGACCTGGTGGTCGCGGATGGCGTCGGCGATCACGTCCTTCTTCTGGCTGACCGGCAGCTGCTCGGGGTAGGTGACGGCCGGCACCCGGGAGCGACGCTCGGCCATCCGGCCTGCCGCCTTCTCGACCTCCGCCTCGATCTCGGCGAGCACGGCGGCCCGCGCCTCCGGCTTACGGATCTTGCGGGCGCCTTCGAGCCGCCGTCCGAGCCGGTGCGCATCACGCAGCGACAGGTCGGTCAGACGGGGGGCGAGAGCGCCGAGGGCGGGGGCAGGGTGCGTAGACATACGCGTCCCAGGATCTCACCTCACGGAAAACACTGGCTATCGCTTATTGACCTGGACCTTCCGCGTGTCACGGACCGACGGTCAGCAGCGCGACCCACAGCGCGAGGACGGCCGCGAGCAGCGCGGCGGGCACGGTGAGCAGCCCGAGCAGCGTGAACTCCCGCAACGCCACCTCGTGATCGTGCCGATGGGCGATCCGCCGCCACAGCAGGGTGGCGAGCGACCCGGCGTAGGTGAGGTTCGGCCCGATATTGACCCCGAGGAGCACGGCGAGGACCGCGCCGGGCCCGGCGGGGGCGGCCAGCGGGACCAGGGCGAGCACCGCGGGCAGATTGTTGATCAGGTTGGCGAGCAGCGCGGCGACGGCGGCGGTGCCGAGCAGGGCGGCCGGTCCGGTGCCGTCGGGCAGCAGTCCGTCGAGCGCGTCGCCGAGCCCGTTGTCGACGACCGCCCGGACGACGATCCCGAGGGCCAGCACGAACGCCAGGAACAGCGGATCGGCGGCGCGCAGCACGGCGAGCGGGGTGGTGTGCCGCCGGACCAGCGCGCGGACGGCCATCACACCCGCGCCGGCCGCCGCGGCCCACGCGGGATCGATCCCGGCACCGGAGGCGACGGCGAACCCGCCGAGGGTGGCACCGACGGTGACCAGCGCGAAGAGCGGAACCTCCACGGGCTCCTCACCTCGGACCGGCTCGGCGACGGCCTCCAGATCCTGCCGGAAGAACCCACGGAAAACGACGTACTCGACGGCGATGGCCGCCACCCACGGCAGAAACATCAGCACCGCGAAACGCGTGAACGACAGCCCGGTGGCGGCGAAGGCGAGCAGATTGGTCAGATTGGAGACCGGCAGCAGCAGGGACGCCGTGTTGGACAGATGCGCACTGGCGTACACATGCGGCTTGGGCCGGGCCCCCATCCGCGCGGCGGTGGCGAACACGACGGGCGTGAGCAGTACGACGGTGGCGTCCAGACTGAGCGCGGCCGTGATGACCGAAGCCAGCCCGAACACCGCCCCGAGCAGCCGCCGGGGCCGCCGCCGCGCCCACCGAGCCATCCAGGTCCCGCAGGCGTGGAAGAGCCCCTCGTCGTCACAGAGCTTCGCCAGCACCAGCACGGCCGCCAGAAACCCCACGACGGGCCCGAGCCGCGCGACCTCCTCCCGCACGGCATCGACCGAGATCGCCCCACTGCCGACCACCACCCCGGCCACCGGCACCGCCACCACCGCCTCGGGCCACCGAAAGGGCCGCACGACGGCACCCACCAGCACGACCACCAGCGCCACGACGGAGACGGTTTCCAGGACCACGGCGTCGATCATCCCCGCAGGCGCCTCCGGACGAACAGCGGAGGGCACTCCGGCACCTTGAGGGTGCCCTCTTCTGACCTCGAATCAGGTCCCGAGGCCGGACCGGGACCCTGTTGTCGATTGATCGCCTTCTGTAACCATGGCTCCCACGACTTGCGACGTCACGCGATACGGGGGGCGGGATGGCTATCCCGAGCACGCACGGACGAGCCGGCAGGCGCGTCAAGATTCTCGGCTGTGCCGCCCTGTTGCTCGCGCTGCTCGCGGCCCTGCTCGGCACTCCCTTCGTGCTTCGGGTGGTGGCGCCGGAACGAACCGATTGGTCCGAGCTGAGTGACATCAGTCAGACATATGGAGTGGTATCGGTAGGTGCGTCCGCTCTTGCGTTGGCTGGTGTCGCGGTGTCACTGGTCTATCAGGCTCGGCAGACCCGAGTCGCCCAAGAGGAAGCCGTGCGGGCCGCCCACAGGGAACTGGTGCTCTTCTCGCTGAGTGACCCGGTGTTGCAGGCCTGTTGGGAACCCGCCAGGGATCGGATCACCTCGGAGGAGTGGAAGCGTCGAGCCTTCACCAACTTGATCTTCACAAGGTGGTCAAGCTCCTACATACAGGGACGTACTACAGAGGAGCAGGTGCGGGGGATCTTGCTGGAGCACTTCCGGGGGCAGCCTGCGCGCGTGCACTGGGAGCAGGCTCGCGTCGGATGGATTCGGCACGAGCAGGCAGGCACCAATCGCCGTGCGCGTCAGTTCGCTCGTCTAGCGGAGGAGTGCTACCAGGCGGCGGTCGCGGCGGGCCCTGCGGTTTCGGCGCATGAGTACTTTGAGCCTGAGACCACAGCGTCGGCGGACTGATCATTGCTGTTGGCGCACCGGTTGGCGCGGAAGACACAGAAACGGCCCCCTCGGATGATCTCCGATGAGGCCGTTTGCCCTGGTCAGGGCTGCGGTGGCTGGGGCCGGGGTCGAACCGGCGACCTTCCGCTTTTCAGGCGGACGCTCGTACCAACTGAGCTACCCAGCCACGGTGTTTCACGTGAAACACCAGCGGTCCTGACGGGATTTGAACCCGCGGCCTCCACCTTGACAGGGTGGCGAGCACTCCAAGCTGCTCCACAGGACCAAGCGTTGTGTACGACAGTGTCGCACACGGTGTTGCGTGCCCCCAACGGGATTCGAACCCGTGCTACCGCCTTGAAAGGGCGGCGTCCTAGGCCGCTAGACGATGAGGGCTATCGGCCCGCCTGGGCGCTTCTCAGCGCGTCGGGGACGTGAGAAGCATATGGGATGGCGGGAGGTATCGCCAAAACGGTTATGGGGAGGGTGGGGGGCCGGGTTGAGGGGTTGTGGCGCCCGGCGGGGTTTGGGCGTCCGGCGTGGCGGCCGGAGTGCTCGGGGTGGCCGGGGAGGGTCCTGTGGTCGGCGAAGAGGGCGCTGTGGTCGCCGTCGAGGACTCCGTGGGGGACGGGGTGGCTCCGGGCCGGTTCTCCTCCGGGAGGTGGCGGCTGACCTCCGCCGTGGTCAGGCCCAGGCCGCCCAGACGGATCTCGTCCCAGGCCTGGAGGCGGCGGGTGTCGCGGTCGAAATAGAGGATCGAGGCCTCGATGGGGTCGGGGTTCTTCTGCTCCAGGGCGCGCAGACCGCTGCCGCCCGTCGTGCCCTCGATCCGCAGCCGGGTGCCGTACCGCATCACCTCCATCTCCTGGTGGTGCAGGTGGCCGGCCAGGACGAGCGGGACCTCGCCGTCCGTCTCGCGGGCGGCGTCCGGCTCATGGGCGATGGCGATGTCCACCGGCGTACCCGCCTGCCGCTGGTCGCGCAGCGCGGAGGCGAGACGGGCGCCGGCCAGCGTCTGGGACTGCTCGCCGCCTTCCGTGGCCGTTCGGTCCGGGCTGAACTGCGGGTCGCCCATCCCCGCGAACCGCAGCCCGGCCACGGTCACCGCGCGGCCGTCGTCCAGGACGTGGACGTTCTTGAGGTCCTCCATGTACTCCTGGGTGAGGCCCGAGTCGTGATTGCCGCGGACCCAGACATACGGCGCCCCCAGATCCTCGATCGGGTCCAGGAAGCCGTTCTCCGCCGCCGAGCCGTGGTCCATGGTGTCGCCGGAGTCCACGATCACATTCACCTTGTACTGCTTCACCAGCGAGCCGATGATCTTCCAGCTCGCCGGGTTCAGATGGATGTCCGAGACATGCAGCACCCGGATCGTGGACGGGTCGGGCGCGTACGCGGGGAGCGTGGAGGTGGCGTCGTACAGCTTGGTCACGTTCGTCACCAGCCGGGCCAGCTCCTTCTGGTACACGTCGAACTCCGTGACGATGCTGCGCGCGTCGCCGACCACGGAGGGGGCCGAGGAGAGCAGGCCCGAGAAGCGCGGCTCCAGGACCGACTTCGGGTTCCAGGTGGCGTACGCCGTCCCGGCCGACGCCCCCAGCAGCGCCAGGGCGAGGCCGCCGGCGCCGAGCGCGCGGCGCGGGCGGCGGTAGACCACCAGGCCGAGGGCGGTCGCGCCGACCACCACGGCGACGCAGGAGCGCACCGCCAGGTCGAGGGCGCCGTGGCCGACGTCCTGGGCCACCTCCTCCTGGAGGCCGGAGAGCCGCTCCGGGTGGTCCACCAGGGCCTGGGAGCGGACCGGGTCCAGCTGGTCGACGTTCACGTCCAGCCGGACCGGCGCGACATGGCTGTCCAGGTGCAGCGCCCCCAGCGGGGACACATTGATCTTCGTGCCGCCGCTGGTGGACGGGCGCAGGGTCATCGTCGTGTCCATCGGCCCGATCGGCACCCGCACATTCCCGACGACCAGCAGCCCGAGCCACGCGCCCAGCATCACGACCGCTATCAAGCCCAGGCCCCGGATCCAGGGCCTGGCCTGCGGTACGAGTTCGAGGACCGGCTGGGGGAGCGGGCGGGGCTTCTTCGGGGTGCGGCGGGCGAGGCGGTCGGGGACGCGGGCCATTGATCCCGTATGCCCATGTTCGAGGGCGGATATGCGGTGCCGTATGCCGTATGGGGGGCCTGGAGGGCCTGGGGGCCCGGGGGCTCCTGGGAGGGCTGGGGGTCTGGGGGGCCTGGGGGGTCAGCCCCAGCCGAGTTCGTGGAGGCGTTCGTCCTCGATGCCGAAGTGGTGGGCCACCTCGTGGATGACGGTCACCGCCACCTCGTGGACCACGTCCTCGGGGGTCTCGCAGTAGCGCAGGGTGGGGCCCATGTAGATGCTGATCCGGTCCGGCAGCACCCCGGCGTACCACTCGCCGCGCTCGGTGAGCGGGGTCCCCTCGTACAGGCCCAGCAGGTCGGGGTCGTCGGGGGCGGGTTCGTCCTCCACGAACACCGCCACGTTGTCCATGACCCGCGTCAGCTCGGGCGGGATCCGGTCCAGCGCCTCGCTCACCAGCTCTTCGAACGTCTCGCGTGTCATCTCCAGCACACGTTCATTGTCCGGGATGGGCGGGGGAACGGGGCGGATACGGGATTTCGAGCGGCGCCGGGGCGTTGCGGGGACGTCGTCGGGGTGTCGTCAGGGCGTCCTCCGAGTGGGGTTCCGGTGGGGTTCCGGTGGAATTCGGGTGGGGTTCGGGTGGGGTTCGGGTGAGATCGGGGAGGGCGTGGGACAAGGGCGTACCGCGCGCGTGTCCTCTTGCGGGCGGGGGGAGTTGGGCACGTTGACTTCGTTCACCCCCTCGGAGGTGGCTCTCGTGGGCTCCTTGTACGTTCCCGTCCGCCTGGCCGCCGCCGTGGTGGCAGTCGCCGCGGCTGCCGGCTGTATGAGCGTCGGCGACGACGAAGGCCGGCGGGCCGAACCGTCGCACTCGGCGGGGCAGCAGGGCGGCGAGGCGCCCGACGGGGGCGTGGTGGTCCCGGGCGACGGCGTCGGGTTCGGCGGCGGGGCGGCGGGCGGCGTCCCGGACGGGCACGGGGACGGCAAGGACGGGCGGAAGAAGGACGGGGACGGCGAGGAGGACGAGGGGGAGCCGGGGGAATCAGGGGCGCCGTCGGCGTCCGCGTCGGCCCTGCCGGGTGCCTCCGTGCCGGCGCCGGTCGGCCCCGGACGGACGGTGGCGCCGGGCGGCGATCCGGTGCCGCCCAAACCGCTGCCGACGCCGACCCGTACGACCGAGGAGCCGCAGCCGCCGGAGCCGTCGCCGGAGCCGCCCGCCTCGCCCGAGCCGACGGTCGCCGAGCCGTCGTCCTCCGCGCACGAGCAGACGGGCCCGCAACTGGTGCAGCGGGAGCCGGCGCCGCAGGCGGGGGTGCCGGTGTGAGGGGCGGACGGGCGGACGTACTAGGGGATGTACGGGGGGATGTACGGGTGGGGCTGTGGTGCGGGCCGGTGTGATCAGCCGGTTTGATGGGCGGGATGGCGGGGGTCGGGTATCGATTTGCCTAGCCGGGCTTCGGGTGCGTATGGTGGTAGATCGTTTGATCCCATTTGCCCGGCGCCATCGCAGAGCGCGCCGTGTGGCGCGTTCTCTCCCTTGCCGTGGCAGACCGCATTGAGGCGGTCGTGGTGCGAATCACGGAGTTGACGGGCGCGTGCCGACGAGACTCCGGAAGGTTTCGCATTCGCATGTCCATTTCCACTGCCGATCACGTCGTCGTACCCGAGGACGGTGCCCCTGAGGGCGCGTTCCAGGACGACACCCAGGCCGAGACTCGGTCCGAGGCTCAGGCCGACACTCAGGTCGAGACCCAGGCCGGCCCCCAGGACGAGGTCCAGGCCGACCTTGAGGGCGATGCCCAGGCCGAAGCGGCCGACACCGTCGACACCGACGGTGACCTCGACACCGAAGGCGGCGACACCGCCGCCGACCCGGACGCCGAGCCCGAGATCACCTTCAGCACCCTCGGTCTTCCCGAGGGCGTCGTGCGCAAGCTCGCGCAGAACGGCGTGACCGTCCCCTTCCCGATCCAGGCCGCGACCATCCCGGACGCGCTGGAGGGCAAGGACATTCTCGGCCGGGGCCGTACCGGTTCCGGCAAGACCCTCTCCTTCGGGCTGCCGACCCTGGCCACGCTCGCGGGCGGTCGCACCGAGCGCAAGAAGCCCCGCGCGGTCATCCTCACCCCGACCCGTGAACTGGCCATGCAGGTCGCCGACGCGCTCCAGCCGTACGGCGATGTGCTCGGCCTGCGGATGAAGGTGGTCTGCGGCGGTACGTCCATGGGTAACCAGATCTACGCCCTGGAGAAGGGCGTCGACATCCTCGTCGCCACCCCCGGGCGGCTGCGGGACATCATCAACCGCGGCGCCTGCTCCCTGGAGGACGTGCGGATCGCCGTCCTCGACGAGGCCGACCAGATGTCCGACCTGGGCTTCCTGCCCGAGGTCACCGAGCTGCTGGACCAGATTCCGGCGGGCGGTCAGCGGATGCTGTTCTCCGCGACCATGGAGAACGAGATCAAGACTCTCGTCGACCGCTACCTCCACGCGCCCGTCCTGCACGAGGTCGACGCGGCGCAGGGCGCGGTGACGACCATGTCCCACCACATCCTGATCGTGAAGCCCAAGGACAAGGCGCCGGTCACCGCCGCGATCGCCTCCCGCAAGGGCCGCACCATCATCTTCGTCCGCACCCAGCTCGGCGCCGACCGGGTCGCCGAGCAGCTGCGGGACGCGGGCGCCAAGGCCGAGGCGCTGCACGGCGGCATGACCCAGGGCGCGCGCACCCGGACGCTGGCCGACTTCAAGGACGGGTACGTCAATGTCCTCGTCGCCACCGATGTCGCCGCGCGCGGCATCCACGTCGACGGCATCGACCTCGTCCTGAACGTGGACCCGGCCGGTGACCACAAGGACTACCTGCACCGGGCCGGCCGTACCGCCCGCGCGGGCCGTACCGGCACCGTCGTCTCCCTCTCGCTGCCGCACCAGCGCCGGCAGATCTTCCGGCTGATGGAGGACGCGGGCGTCGACGCCTCGCGCCACATCATCCAGAGCGCGGGCGCGTTCGAGCCGGAGGTCGCCGAGATCACCGGCGCCCGTTCGATGACCGAGGTCCAGGCCGAGTCCGCCGGGAACGCCGCCCAGCAGGCCGAGCGTGAGGTGACCCAGCTCACCAAGGAGCTGGAGCGGGCGCAGCGGCGCGCGACCGAGCTGCGCGGCGAGGCCGACCGGCTGACCGCCCGCGCCGCCCGCGAGCGCGGCGAGGACCCGGAGACCGCGATCACCGAGGCGCGATCCGTGGTGGCGGAGACGGGAGCGGAGGCGGAGACGGAGGCAGTGGTGCCGGTGTCCGTGTCGGTGCCCGAGCAGCCGGTGGCGCGGGAGACGGAGCAGCGGACGGGGACGGGTTCGTCGTCGTACGAGCGGGCTGAGCGGGCTGAGCGCGCTGAGCGGCCGGAGCGTCGGGACGATCGCCGTGATGACCGGCGGGACGACCGCGGTGGATTCCGGCGGGATGACCGTCGGGACGACCGGGGTGGCCGTTCGTTCGAGCAGCGTCGGGACGACCGTGGTGGTTTCCGTCGGGACGACCGGGACAACAACCGTGACCGGCGCGACGACCGTGGGGGTCGCTCCTCCGACCGTCGGGACGACCGTGGCGGACGTTCCTTCGAGCGTCGTGACGACCGGCGTGATGACCGCCGTGATGACCGTCGGGACGACCGGGGTGGCCGTTCGTTCGAGCAGCGGCGCGATGACCGCGGTGGCTTCCGCCGGGACGACCGTCCGGCGCGCCCCTTCGAGCGGCGTGACGAGCGGGGCGGGCACCGGGGCAGCGACCGGCCGTTCAACCGCGACCGGCAGGGCGACCGCCCCGGCTTCCGGGCCGGTGGGCACGAGCGTCCGACCGGTCGCCGCGACGACCACCGTGGTGGTACTGGCACCGGTACCGGCACGGGCACCTTCGGCCGCCGGGACGACAAGCCGCGCTGGAAGCGCAACGGCTGACGCCTGACGCCTGATGGCTGACGTCTGACGGCTGAATCTGATGCCGTGAGGGGCCCCGGGCGCCGAGGGG
>NZ_JBHYUG010000067.1:43323-45043 GCF_042749375.1 Streptomyces sp. NPDC059477
CCGCTCACGCCCCCCGAGTTGGGGCGGCGCTCGCGGTGTGTATTCTTGGCGGGGGGGCGCCGCTGAGTTTGTGTCGGTGCGGCCCCCTTTCACGTTCTGGTCTGCTCCCTCTTCCGACCCATGGGGCCAAGTTGTGACGTGTGTCACGCCCTTGATGAGGGAATTGCTGGGGGCATGACAGACGTAGACGGCGTCAAGGCGCGTGGGCTCACCGACGAGGAACGGCTGGCTCAGCTCGGCTATACGCAGGTGCTCGCCCGCCGCATGTCGGCGTTCTCCAACTACGCGGTCTCCTTCACGATCATCTCGGTGCTGTCCGGCTGCCTGACGCTGTATCTGTTCGGCATGAACACCGGCGGCCCGGCCGTGATCACCTGGGGCTGGGTCGGGGTCGGCCTGATGACCCTCTTCGTGGGGCTGGCGATGGCCGAGATCTGCTCGGCGTACCCGACCTCGGCGGGCCTGTACTTCTGGGCGTACCGGCTGGCTCCGGAACGTACGGCCGCGGCCTGGGCGTGGTTCACGGGCTGGTTCAACGTGCTCGGGCAGATCGCGGTGACCGCGGGGGTCGACTTCGGGGCCGCGTCCTTCCTCGGCGCGTATCTGAACCTCCAGTTCGGCTTCGAGGTGACCCCCGGCCGCACGATCCTCCTCTTCGCCGGGATCCTCGTGCTCCACGGTCTGCTGAACACCTTCGGTGTGCGGATCGTCGCCTTCCTCAACAGTGTCAGCGTGTGGTGGCACGTGGTGGGGGTGGCGGTGATCGTGGGGGCGCTGGCGTTCGTCCCCGACCGCCACCAGTCGGCGTCGTTCGTCTTCGGCGAGTTCGTGAACAACACGGGGTGGGGCAGCGCGCTGTACGTGGTGCTGCTGGGGCTGCTGATGGCGCAGTACACCTTCACGGGCTACGACGCGTCCGCCCATATGACCGAGGAGACGCACGACGCCTCGACGGCGGGCCCGAAGGGGATCGTGCGGGCGATCTGGACCTCCTGGATCGCCGGTTTCGTCCTGCTCCTCGGCTTCACCTTCGCCATCCAGTCGTACGAGGGCGCGCTGACGTCTCCGACGGGGGCGCCGCCGGCCCAGATCCTGCTGGACGCGCTGGGTGTGACCGCCGGGAAGCTGCTGCTGCTGGTGGTGATCGGGGCGCAGCTGTTCTGCGGGATGGCGTCGGTGACGGCCAACAGCCGGATGATCTACGCGTTCTCCCGCGACGGGGCCCTGCCCTTCTCCCGCGTCTGGCGCACCGTGAGCCCGCGCACCCGTACGCCGGTGGCGGCGGTGTGGCTGGCGGCGGGCGGGGCGCTGGTGCTGGGGCTGCCGTACCTGATCAATGTCACCGCGTACGCGGCGGTCACCTCGATCGCCGTGATCGGCCTCTACATCGCGTACGTCATCCCCACCCTTCTGCGGCTGCGCAAGGGCGACGCGTTCGAGCGGGGGCCGTGGCATCTGGGGCGCTGGTCGCGGGTGGTGGGGGTGGTGGCCGTTGCCTGGGTCGGCGTGATCACGGTCCTGTTCATGCTTCCGCAGGTGTCCCCGGTGACGTGGGAGACGTTCAACTACGCCCCGGTGGCCGTGCTGGTGGTCCTGGGGTTCGCGGCGGGGTGGTGGGTGGTTTCGGCTCGGCGGTGGTTTTTGCGGGCGGGGGTACGCCGTCAACTCGCCGTCCGTCGGAACCGGAAGGCCTCGACGGCATCGCCGAGCTCACCTCCCG
>NZ_JBHYUG010000068.1:0-8680 GCF_042749375.1 Streptomyces sp. NPDC059477
GTCTCACCCCCGGCGCCGACCCCCCCCCCTGGGGCGTGCGTTCACCCCCCCGTCATCACAGCGCTGTGGGGGGTGCCCCCCCCGCCCTACCCCCCACGCCAATACCGGGGAGGCGTCGGCGCGCTTCGGGCAGATCGAGAAGATCTACGGTGCTCTGCGCGACAGCCTCGTGGACCGCGCCGGTGATTCGCCCACCGCCCGGCTGGGCCGTGACCTGGGCTGCCGGCTGCTGCTCCTGGACACGGCGACCGCGCATCCGGTGGACCCCGAGGGCGTGGCTCCCGAGCCGGCGCTGCGGCAGGCGCTGCTCACGGCGGTGAACGATCACAACGGGCGGATCCCGGGCGTGCTGCACCTGTCTGTGCCAGGGGGTTCCGGTTCGAGGGGGTCCGGCTCGGAGAGGTCCGGTTCAGAAGGTTCCGGTTCAGGGGGGTCCGGGGAGCGGGCGGGACTGGGGGCCGCCGGGGTGTCGAATGTCCTGGCGGTGGAGGTTCCGGCCGAGGAGCCCACCGTACTGGTCGCCGTCGAGCTGCCCGGCATGGACACCTCGCTGCTGCACCACCTGGCGACGGCGGCGGCCGTCGAGACGGCCCGGCAGGGCATGCTGCGCGAGCACGAGCGACGGCTGGGCTCGGAGCTGCTGGCCCAGCTGCTCGACGCGCGGGTCGACCCGCACGCGGCCCGCGAGGAACTGGCCGCCCACCGGCTGCCACCCGACGATCTGGTCGTCCTGGCGGTGCCGCAGGAGAACGGCGCCGAGCAGCGTGACCTCCATCTGGCGCTCAGCCGCCGGCGCGTTCCCCATCTGCTGCTCAACCGCAGCGATCTCCTGCTGGCGCTGCTGTCCGACAGCCCCGGCGATCTGTCCGCCGTCCACCGCAGGCTGGGGCTGCGCACCCCGATCGGGCTGAGCAGCCGCACCTCCCTGGACCGCCTCTCCGAGGCCAGGGACGAGGCGGTGTGGTCGCTGTCGCTGGCCCGCTCCTCGGCGGGCGGCCTGGTGCGCTACGGCGACGACACCGCGTTCACCGTGCTGCGCAGCCATGAGGAGGCCCGCGCGATCGTGGAGCGGGTGCTGGGACCGCTGACCGCGTACGACCGGGCGAACGGCACCGATCTGGTCGGCACCCTGCGCTCGTTCCTGGTGAACCGCCGCTCCTGGCAGCGCACCGCCGCGGCGCTGAACGTCCACAAGCAGACCGTGATGTACCGGGTGCAGCGGGTCGAGGAACTCACCGATCGGCGGCTCGCCGAGACCGCGGACATCACGGAGCTGTGGATCGCCTTCCAGGCGCACGCCCTGCTGCGCGGGGACGTGCTGCGCTGAGCCGCGGCCTGGCGTTTCAGGAGTTCAGGACGCGGCCCATCCAGTTGTGCACGGCGTCGACGGCGCCGCGGCTGACGGTGGCCTCCCGGAACAGGGCGAAGCCGTGGAAGCCGCCGGCCCAGACATGCAGCTCGGCCTGGCCGCCCGCCGCCCAGATACGGGACGCGTAGTCCACGTCCTCGTCACGGAAGACCTCCGCCGAGCCCGTGTCGATGAAGGCGGGCGGCAGGCCCGACAGATCGGTGGCACGGGCGGGAGCGGCGTACGCGGGGACGTCGTCGGTGCCCTTGGCGGTGCCTAGCAGCGCCGTCCAGCCGAACGTGTTCTGCGCGCGGTTCCAGACCGCGACGTCCTCGTACTGGCGGGTGGACACGGTCCGGTCGCGGTCGTCGAGCATCGGGCAGATCAGCAACTGCCCGACGAGCCGCGGCCCGCCCCGGTCCCGGCACAGCAGCGCCACCGCGGCGGCCAGGCCACCGCCCGCGCTGGTCCCGGCGACGAGCACCCGCTCCCGGTCCACGCCCAGCTCGGCGGCGTGCTCGGCCACCCAGACCAGCCCCGCGTAGCAGTCCTCGACCGGCGCGGGGTGCGGGTGCTCGGGCGCCAGCCGGTACTCCACCGACACCACGGTCACCCCGAACCGCTCGATCCACTCCGGGAAGGAGTCGGCCCCGACGGACCGGTCGCCGATGATCATCCCGCCGCCGTGGATGTAGTACACGCAGGGTGCCGCCGCGGACCCGCCGGGGCGCCGGATCACCGACAGGATCACCTCGGGCACGCCCTCGGGGCCGGGGACGGTCAGCTCGATGTGTTCGAGCCCGGCCGGCCCGACGATGTCGTCCAGGGTCGGCATGGACTGCGACATGCTCTCCCGGAGCTGCGGGATCCCGTCCAGGGTGAACTCCAGGCCGGAGAGGAACTCGCTCGCCTCCAGGTAGGCGCTCAGCTCGGGGTCGTAGGGCGGACGTGCGGGTGACATGGCTGCCTCCGGGAGGTTGCCGGGCGATGAAGTCGCCGGACGACGGCGTACGCCCACTGTGCGACCGGGGCCGGGACCGGCGGGACCGCCAGGACGACGCGGTTCGGGGCCGGTCACCCGCCATGTGGCGGGTGACCGGTGGGGTTCGCGGGACGGTCCGCGCGGGCCGAGGCGGCGGTGGGCGGGGGCTCGGGCGCGGGGTGGGCTCGGGGCCGGGTGCAGGTGGGCCCGGGTTCCCAGTGGCTCCGGGCCCAGGTGGCTCGGGGCCCGGATGGCCCGGAGCCCGGAGCCCGGATGGCAGCGGAGCCCGGATGCCAGCGGGCCCGCAGTCCCGGTGCCGGGGACGTGCGCGCGGGGTGTGCGGGACCGGCGCCGGGGTCGCTCGCGGGGTGTGCCGGACCGGCGGCCGGTCAGCCGCTCTCGTCGTAGCCGAAGGTGGTGGTCGTCAGGCGGTACGCGGTCAGGTCCAGGGTGAGGCGGAGGCGTCCGGTGGCGCCGCGTACGTCGTAGCCGAGGGCGGCGGTGATCTGTTCGCAGCGGGCCTGGAGGGTGGAGTGGTGGACGCCGCACAGCGAGGCGGCGGCACGCACACTGTCGGTGGTGGTCAGGGCGCTCAGGGTGTCCGGGCCCCAGGGTTCGGCGGCCACCTGACCGATCCGTGCGACGGCGGTCGCCAGGCCCCGGTTCAGCGGGAGGGCGATCTCGACGGACGCCAGCAGGCCCAGATCGTCGGCGCACTTCACGGGTTGCCCGGCCGAGGCGAGCTGGAGGGCGGCGAGCGCACCGCGCAGGGTGGGCGGGAGCGCGGTGACCGGCGCGGCCGTGCCCACGCCGGCCGGGCCGTCGGTACCGGGTTCCTCGGAGAGCGGCGCGACCGTCGCCCGTACCGGTCCGGCCGGGGTCGCCACGATGGCGGTCCGCGCGGGCAGTGGCGCGCCGCGCCGGCCGGGCGGGCGCAGCAGGACGCGGGCGAGCGCGGTGCCGGGAAACCCCAGCGAGCGGGCCGAGCGGGTGCGGGCCTCGGCGGAGGCACCGCTGTCCAGGAGTACGGCGACGGCGGCGGCCGTGTCGGGCAGGCCGCCGCTGAGCCGGTCGAGCGAGAGGCGTACGGCGACCGCCAGCCGTTCCAGGAGCAGCAGATCGCGAGGGGAGGCCGGGCCGGGGCGCTCCACCCAGACCAGTCCGCCGTCGGGCACCGGGTGGGACGGCCAGCGGGATTCGATCTCCGCGCGCGGCCGGGCCGCCGCCGCGCGCCCCGTCGGTGTCGACGCGGATGGCCAGCCGCCGGTCCGGGTGGAGGAGTCCGGCGGGTGATCCGGCGAAGCCCGCGGCGGCCCGCACCAGGCCCTCCAGGGGCGCGCGGCTCTCCACCAGCGCGTCGAACAGCCCGACGACCTTCAAGCTCTCCGCGGCGGCGAGATCCACCGCCGCGACCTGCGAGACCAGCTCTCTCATCACGCGCTCCATCCGCCGCCCGCCCTGCCGCCAGGGTAAGCGGCGGGGCGGGAGGGATGTCAGGGATCGACCAGCACCTGGTCATAGGGGGTCGTGCGGGCACGGCCGGACATGAAGGAGAGAAAGTCCTTGATGAACGCGCTGCGGCTGTACGTCGTGTGCCCGGCGGTCGTCTCACGGTGGAACGCCGTCCGGAACAACGCCCGGTACTCCGCCGCGTCGATCCGCTGGTTGCCGTCCTTGTCGGTGGCGTCGAAGAGGACCTCGGCGGTCCTGATCAGCGCGGGACCGGCCAGGGAGGGGACCGCGGCGGCGTACTCCTCCGCGCTGACCCGGCCGTCGCCGTCGGTGTCGAGGGCGCTCTGGAGTTCCCGCCACCAGTCGGCGAAGGCGTTGTAGAGCCGGGTCTCCTCGGGCTCGTCCAGGTCGAGGCGGGTGGACAGTTCACGGGCCATGGCGGCGAGGTCGGGCCAGTCGAGGTGGCCGTCGCCGGTCTGGTCCAGCACCTGCCGGAAGAATTCCTCGGCGTCGCGCCGGGGGCCGGTGTGCGGGTCGGCCTGCGGGCGGGGCCGCGAGGTGTACGGGTCGGTGTGCGGCTGCTCGGCCGGTTCCAGGTCGACCGGTGTCATGAGGCGCAGCAGCGCTCCGGCCCGTGTCATCCGGCTCCGCAGGGCCGCGACGGTCCGTACGGCCGGGCTGTCGCTGTCGGGTGAGGGGTCCAGGAGATCGGCGAGGTTCTCGGTCGGGAGCCAGCCCTCGGGCAGGAAGCGGGCCAGGCCGGCGGCGAGATAGGCGCTCTGCATCAGGGTCTGCGCGCCGGGGACCTCCGGCAGTCCGGCCCGCCGCCGGAACGTCTCCGGGAGGGAGGCGACGGTGATCGCCCCGATGACCGGCCCGGCGACGGCACGGCCAGCCGCCCACAGGGTGGGTATCCCGTCCAGCACGGGCGGGGCGGGGAGGTGGTCGAAGAGCTTGTACAGGATGACCCGCGCCGCCTCCGTGTTCTCCAGCTCCTCCTCGACCACCCGGTCGAAGTACGGCCAGAAGTCGTGCACTTCCTCGGGCAGCAGCCCCGTCGCGTCGCCCATCGCGGCGTGGAAGGCCCGGAACTCGGCGTACAGCTCCTCCATGGCCCGCTGTTCGAGCGGCTGGCCGCTCAGGCGGCACATGGTGACGACACTCTCGAACAGGGTGGCCACCACCCAGGCGCGCGCGTCGGCGTCCATGCCGCTGTACGGCCGGTCGCGCGCGTCGGTCCCGTTCAGCCGGGCGTGCAGCCGGTTGAGGCGCGCCGCCTCGCGCTGCCGTACGTCGTCGTCGGGGCCGAACATCCGCTGCACGCTCACGAAGGTGTTCCGCAGCCGCCGCCAGGGGTGGGTGACGAAGGTCGAGTTCTCGACGAGGGCGGCACCGATCTGCGGGTGGGCGGCCTCCAGCACGGTGGCCCGGATCATGGCGAGGGCCCAGCGGGGGTCGGTGAGGAACGCGTGGAACCGGGCGCCGGGGCCGAACACGGGCGGGGGCGCGTCCTCGTCGGGGGCCGGGGCGTCCGCGTCGGCCGGTGGGCCCCAGGGGTGGGCCGCGGGGTGGTCGGCGGCCGGTGCGGCCGAGGCGTGGGGCGCGGGTTCCTCCACGGGGGCGGTCTCGGCCGTGGGCCCGTCACCTGTGTTCGTCACGCTCGCGGTTCTCCGTTCGGGTCGGTCGGTATGCCGCCGAAGCGGCGGTCGCGTCGCTGGTAGGTGTGCAGACACTCAAGGAAGTGCGGCGCGCGGAAGTCGGGCCACAGCACCGGCGGGAAGACCCATTCGGCATAGGCGACCTGCCAGAGCATGAAGTTGGAGATGCGCTGCTCGCCGGAGGTACGGATCACCAGGTCGACGTCCGGGGTGTCGGGAAAGGGCAGATGGGCGGCGAACGACCGCTCGGTCACGGCGTCGGCGGGCACCCCGTCGCGGATCAGTGACCGGGCGGCCTCGACGATGTCCCTGCGGCCACCGTGGTCGAAGGCGACGGTCAGGGTCATGCCCCGGTTCTCCGCCGTCAGGGTCATGAGGTCGGCGAAGTCCCGGGCCAGCGCGGGCGGGATCCGCGGATCGGTGACGCCGAGGAAGCGGCAGCGGATACCGCGTGCGTGCAGCAGCGGGGCGTGTTTGCGCACCACCCGGCGCACCAGCCGCATGAGGAAGTCCACCTCGTCGGTGGGGCGTCGCCAGTTCTCGGTGGAGAACGCGTACAGGCTCAGCCAGCCGACGCCCGCGGACCGCGCCGCCTCGATGACGTCGATCACCGTCGTCTCGGCCGCGCGGTGCCCCGAGGTACGGGGCAGTTCGCGCCGCGCCGCCCATCGGCCGTTGCCGTCCATCACACAGGCGACATGCCGGGGCACCGCGCGCGGCGGGGACGGGGAGCGGGGCTCTGGCTGAGGTGGGAGACGGGGAACCGCGTCGGTGTCTTCCAGCCCGCTCAAGCCTCACGCCCTCACCATTGATCCGATAACCCGGAGAGTGTGACAACGCCGGAGGCGCTGAGGGCGTACGAAGGACCCGGCTTCACTCTTCAGAGTGAAATGACCGTTCGCCTGTTTGCGCTGGGCGCGGTCCGCACGGTCGCGCTCGGTTTCATCCGCGAGCCGCCCCTCCCCCGTCCGCTCCCGTCCACCCCCGCCCGCTCCCGCCCGCTCCCGCCCGCTCCCGCCCGCTCCTAGCCTCCCCGCCCTCCCCCGGCACGGTCGTCATCCGGTGAGCGCCTGGTGCAGGCGTCTCGCCTCCGTGAGCAGGCGGCTGCCGCCCTTTCGGGTGGCCAGGTCCGTCAGCCAGGGGGCACTGTCCCGGGCGCCGCACTCCTCGGCTCCGGTGGCCGCGGCGGCGAGGAGGTCGCCGGTGCCGCGCGGGGGCGCGGCCTCGGTGGCGAGGAGGGGTGGGAGCAGTGCGGCGAGGACGGACCAGGCGGTGGCCGGGGCGTTCGCGGAGACGAGAGTGGTGAAGGCGTCCGCGACCCGGTTGGCCTTGACCGCGCCGAGGGAGAGCAGTTCGGCGAGGTCGGTGCCCAGCCGGTGGGCGTCGAGCAGGTCGCGGGCGGCCAGGGTGAGCAGGGCGTCGACCGTGGCGAGACGGTCGTCGGGATGGCGGGCGCTCAGTCCGTGGGCGAGGGCGAGATGCAGCGCGGGTCCGGGCGGTCCGGGCGCTTCGGCGAGGGTGAGCAGCAGGCCCGTGTCGATGCGCTCGGTCCCGACGGCGGCCTCCGCGAGGAGCGGTATGAGGTGGACGGCGAGAGTGTCCGGCCGGTCGGGGCACAGCGACACCCAGTACCGGGCGGAGCGGTACACGCAGCCGCAGTAGCGGGTGCCGGGACGGAAGCCGTCGCCGACGGCGGACAACGCCGGGAACGCGCGGTTGAGTTCACGGCTCGCGGCCTCCGTCAGCTGGATGCGGGTGCGGTCCTTCGCCGACTTCACCAGGGTGCGCTCGGCGGCGGGGGCGGGCTTCGGCGGGGTCTCCAGCCAGCGGGCCAGGCGCCGGCCCTCGGGGGTGTCCAGGGCGTGGGCGCGGGCGACCAGGTCGGCCAGGGTGGCCGGGTCGGCGGGGTGGCGCAGCCGGAGCAGGGCGAGATCGAGGTCGGCCGGTGCGGGCTCGGCGCCCTGGGTGACGTACAGGTGGAGGCGGGTCAGCAGGTCCTCGGGGTGCAGTTCGCCGGAGTCCCGGCTGGGGGTGGCCAGCAGGTGGGGTGGGACGGGGCCGGTGACCAGGAGGGCGGTGATCTCGGCGAGGCGGCGCCGCCACGGGGTGCTGAAGCGGGCGTGGGGGCAGTCCTTGTGGGCCGTGGCGCGGCGGACCCGCTTGATGTCGGCGGAGCTGACCGGGCCGGTCGCCGCGGCCAGCAGCGCGAGCAGGTTGAAGCCGCCGTACCTGGGCCAGTTGTTGTGGTGCAGCCAGTCGGCGTGCCGCTGGGCCAGCGGCTCCAGCGCCTTCGCGAGGGCCTCGCGGTCGCGGTGGGCCAGCCGGACCATGCCGTCCAGCACCCACTCGTACGACGCGACGGTGGCCCGGCTGCGCAGACTCGCCGCCAGCACGGCCGCGAACTCGGCGGTGAACTCCTCCGCGCTCTGCGGTGCGGGCGGCAGGGGGGCCGCCGCGCGGGGCTCGGGGAGGGTGTCGCGTGGCCGGTCCCTGGGTCCGGTCCGCTCCGGGAGCAGTTCGGGGGCGTCGAACAGGTCGGCGGCGGTGGTGAGGAGGCCGGGGCGCAGCAGGGCCGCCGCGCCGATCAGTTCCTCGCGGGCGGCCGGGCCCGCGTGGGTGAGATGGCGTCCGGCCAGGCGCAGGGCGCGCTGCTGGAGGGTGGTGTCGGCGTACCCGAAGGCGTCGCCGAGGGCGGGCAGCAGGACGGGGGCGTCCTGGGGCGTGCGCCGCAACGCCGCCTCCAGCCAGGACAGCTGGCCGCGCACCGGCTGCTTCTCGGTGCGGAAGAACACCGCGCGGGCGGTCTCGGCGAGCTGGGCGCTGGTCAGCCGGTCCGTGTCCCACAGGCCGCGCAGCACCTCCTGGGCGTACACGGCGGCGACGGACGGGGCGTCGGCGGCGATCCGGATCCAGTCGCCGGTGCGCGCGGCGTACTCGTCGGCGGTGGGCTCCAGCGCACGCAGCAGCGCCACGCAGAACCGCACACCGCCCAGCGGCCAGGTGCCGCGCAGCAGGATGGTGACGGCGGTGGCCATCAGGTCCGCGCGGTCCAGGACGCCTTCGGCGGCGAGGGCGGCGTAGGTGCCGTGCCAGGTGTCGATGCGGTGCTCCGACGCGCGGCAGGACTGCCACACCAGTTGCCCGGTCAGCTCGGGGGTGTCGATCAGGTGCGGCATCATGCGCGGGGTCAGGGGGTCCTCGCGCAGGGCGGCGAGCAGTCCGCCGCACGGCGTTCCGCGT